>DATEGV010000191.1:0-3218 GCA_035279925.1 Ktedonobacterales bacterium
CTTCTCGCAGGCGGTCATCTCGTAGATGTTGCGATCCACCGGCCCGTAGCCGTGCTCTTCTGGGATGATCCCGCGCTTGATGCCGTCAAGTCCGGCCAGCAGCAGCGCCGAGAACGTCAGGTACGGGTTGCAGGTTGGGTCCGGCGGGCGGAACTCGACGCGCTTGGCCTTGGGATTCTCCGAATACATCGGGATGCGCACGGCGGCTGAGCGATTGCGCCGCGAATACACCAGATTGACGGGCGCCTCGTAGCCGGGAACCAGCCGGCGGTAGCTGTTCGTCGTCGGCGCGGCGAGCGCCAGTACGGCGGGCGCGTGGGTCAGCAGTCCACCGATGAACATCCGCGCCATCTCGGAGATGCCGGCGTAGCCCTCCTCGTCGGCGAAGAGCGGCTGCTCATCTTTCCAGAGACTCATGTGGACGTGCATGCCGGAGCCATTGTCGCCAAAGATCGGCTTGGGCATGAAAGTGACGGTTGTACCGGCCCGGCGCGCGGTGTTCTTGACGATGTATTTGTAGAGCATCACCTTGTCGGCCATGCGCAGCAGCGAATCGTAGCGCATGTCAATCTCGCATTGGCCGCCGGCCGCCACCTCATGGTGCTGCGCCTCGACATCAATGCCGCAGTCTTCCATCGTCAGTACCATCTGGGTGCGCAGATCTTGCAACGTGTCGTTGGGCGCGACGGGGAAGTACCCTTCCTTGGGGCGCATGCGGTGGCCAAGGTTCGCCGTGCCGTTGCGGCCGGAGTTCCAATGCGCCTCGTCGCTATCCACCACGGCCCACTGCTCGTTCTGTGTGGAGCGGTACTTCACGTCGTCGAAGATGAAGAACTCGGCCTCGGGGCCAACGCACACCTTGTCCGCGATGCCGCTCTTGCGCAGATGCTCCTCCGCCTTGCCGGCGATGTAGCGCGGATCACGTGTGTATGGCTCGATGTCGGCGCCCGGCTGATGGACCGTGCAGACGAGGCTGAGGGTTGGCTCGGCGGTGAAGGGATCGAGGATGGCGGTGGCGGCGTCCGGTACGAGCAGCATGTCGCTCTCGTTGATCTCCTGGAAACCACGGATGCTGGAGCCGTCGAAGCCGATGCCTTCGGAGAAGATGGAGGGGTCGAGCGCGCGGGAGGGGATGCTGAAGTGCTGCCATGTGCCGGGTACATCCGTGAATTTGAGGTCAACCATGCGGATGCGTTGTTCGCCGATCATCCGCAGCACATCTGCCGGTGTCATCGTCATGTCTGGCTCCTCGGCTGGGGCATCGTGCGCTCTCGTCGGTTTAGCCTATTGCACAATGCACAATCCTACGGTCTCTCTACAGAGTATAACTCGCGGGGAACAGGAAAGGACGGGCAGATATCGCCAAAATTGCTGGGCCGTAACTGTGCATGTTGCACAATGGACCGAGTGGTTGGCCGGTGAAGCGAGCTGGCGCGGAGAGTGCTATACTCGTATCCACGGGCGCCGGGCCCGTGAGTGTCTCGCCCACCCTCTGACGCGCGCCGTGGTCAGCGCGCGCCAGGCGACGAGTTTGGGCGAGCTGATCGCGCCAGTGATGTGGAGGACCGCGTGCCGGAGACCGCTGAATATAAACGCTTACCGTGGCTTGTGGAGTCCGTGTGGCCGCGGCGCTTGCTCTGGATCCTCGTCGGCCTCATTTTCGGCGTCGCCCTCACGCTCTTTACCCAGATCTGGCTCGTGCCGCAGGCTGCCTTACTCAACGCGCCTCCAGCCAATCCAGCGGACATCACCATCTCGATGAACGACGCCAATCTTGCCGCCGTCGTCTCCGACAGTCTGACGCAGGCCGGTCTCCCGTTCGCGGTGAGCAATGTCCGCGCGCACATTCAGCCCAATGACATCGTCACCATCACGGCCAACGCGGACGTCCCGCTGCTGCCGACGCGCCAGTTATCAGCCACCGCCCATGTCACGGTCATCAACGGGAACCTCAGCCTGCACATCGAGAAGGGGACGATCGGCGGGCTTGATCTGCCCTCGCCGGTGGTCGCCACGCTCGAAAACGCGCTGAATCAGAAGTTTGTCACGCTTGGCGGGCTCCTCATTCTGGGCCACACCAAGTATGACGTCTCTGGCGTCACCACCGCCGACAACTCGCTCGTCCTCAGCGTCGGCCGGCGCTAGTTGCCGCTGGAGCGAGTCGCGCAGGCGCGTGATGCGCTCTCGATAGGCGTCCTCCGGCTGCCGCTCGCCCGGCTTCTCCGCGTCGCCCAGCGCCACGTGCCACTTGCGAAACGCCAGCCCGATGATGGCCTGGTGTAGCGCCCGCGCGGTGAGGTAGGCGCGCGCGCCGCGTGTGACGAAGATGGCGCGTTCGGCGTGGTCGCGCAGCCCAGCGTTCTGCGCCCGCAGATACTCCTCCGGCGTGAGGGCGCCGCCGATCACCTCGTCGTCGAGATGCGCCCGCGCGATCTCCGCTTCGCGCCGCAGCGCAGCGAGCGTGATACGCAGCAGCGCCGCCTGCGTGACAAAGAGCGGCCCATACGCGGCAAGCAGCGCGAGCGCGGTGAACACGCGCGCGGAGCCGGCGGCCCATCCGTCTCTGGCGGCCACGTCCGTCGCGAAAACGGCGAAATCGAAGTACAGGTGCAGCGCGCACGCCGCGATGAAGCCGAGCGCGGGCGCCCGCCAGTGGCGGCGCAACGCTCCACGTTCGCGGGCATAGCCCAGGCCGGCGCCTAGCAGCGCGGTGAAGGTCGAGTGGCTGAGCCAGCCAAGGAGGATGCGCCCAAGCACCAGAAAGCCAAGATCGGCGCGCGGCGTCAGCGCGAAGTACGCGAAGTTCTCGGCGAGCGCGAATCCCGCACCGATCAGCAGACCGTACAGCACGCCGTCCGTCACATTGTCGAACTCATCATGCGCGACGGCGATCAACGCGAGCAGCCCCGCGCCCTTGAACGTCTCCTCGGTGAGCGCGGCGACCGTCGCCTGGACGCCCGCCTGCCCGAACGTGTGGAGCGCGCCGGACGCGCTGACACCCAGCAGGAGCCGCAGGATGACGTGCTCGACACCGACGACCGGGGGTATCGCGATGATGGCGCCCCAAATGAAGGCCGCGCACATGACGATCAGCGACTCACGCTCGTAGCGGTCAAGCAGGAGCACCAGCGCGCCGGCGCCGACCACCGGTACCAGCGGCACGGTTGCGGCGGCCAACGCCTGGCCCGGCCCGCCCGCCGCCAGCGCGTGCCTTCCCA
>DATEGV010000192.1:0-5663 GCA_035279925.1 Ktedonobacterales bacterium
AGTAATAGGCGTATTGGGCGACGTGCTGAGTAGGCGCTGTCTGGCCATCAGCCACGAAGCCCGCATAATTGGGTTGCGACTCGGGCTTGTAGCAATAACAATCAGGGTTCGGTGGATCCAGCGGATGGCGTGAGTTGACTGATGGGGCATCGTTGACGACTGCTGGCGCTCCGGTTGCCGTCCAGTAGAGTTGGTAGGAGTCGCAGACGCGCGTCGTGGCGTTGAGGACCGACCGCTCCCAGTCCGCCAATGTGGCGAAGGCGTTGCGAGGCAGCAAGCCATCCGCGACCAGGTCTGCATTTGATAGTGACGCGCGTACTGAGGGTGCCGCCTTGAATTGCTCGCATGCATCATAATGCGTATTGATACGATATGTGCCAGGCGGGTCTTCTGGGTGGACTGTCGTGTCTACGGCTCGCGTCATGTTCCCGTCATAGTACCGCGGATACTGTACTGCTGGCAGAACCGAGCCGGTCGTTGCCGTACGATGCGCAGCGGCGCGCGGAGCCATGCCAGCCGCCGCAATGATGAGAAGTGTCATGACCAATGGTACGACGATGAGCATGTGACGCCTATGGCGCCAGCCTCCAGGGTTCGGGTCGTCATCGAGAACCGTCTCCTTATATCTCTGCTCGTTCACGTGGCCGACTGTTTCGCCACAGCAAGAACGGGTTGGAACACTCCGTGCCGCAAGCCGCGCGCATAGGCTTTTGCCTGTAGACAACCCATCCATAGTTCGGATTAGCGATCACCAGAAATCGGGCGAGTAGACTTCCTCAGTATAAATGGGCGTGTCAATGCTTATCCATACTGACACGTTGTCAGAATAGAGGAGCGTCATCAAGGGGTAGGCCGCATGGACAGGCGCTGAAGTTATTGCCGAGTGATCCCATCACTGACATGGAAAGTCGAATGGGATGCCCTCAGCCTGACGACCAGATAAAAGAGTTCTCACGAGCCAAGCGACCCCTAATGGCTATGCGCGTGCCGCTCGTCTTCCTGCGATTGCAGCGCGCAGTAGAGGCTATCCGCGCAGTCGGGCGGGCAGGCGCAGAACCCGGCGTGCGATGTGTGCGCCTCGCTCTCGAACTGGATTGTCGAGTGCGTGATGCCGAAGTCGTTGCGCAGCATATCCGTGATGCGATCAAGTGTCGGCGCGCTGTCGCTGGGGGGCAGATCGTCAATCACGCAGTGGCAGGAGAGCGCGAGCATCCCGCTGGCGATGCTCCAGACGTGCAGGTCGTGGACATCATGCACGCCCGGCACCCGCAGCATATCGCGCACGAGGTCCGGCAACGAGACGCCGCGCGGCGCCGACTCCATCAGGATGTTGCCGGCCTCCAGGATCAGCCGCAGCGCGCCGAACGCGATTAGCACAGCGATCAGCACGCTCACCAGCGGGTCCACCCAGGTCGCCCCGGTGAGGGCGATGGCGACCGCGCCCACGATCACACCGACCGACGCGCCCACGTCGCCGAAGACATGCAACGCCGCCGCCCGCGCGTTGAGATTGCCGTGGCCGGCCGCGTGCAGCCCACGCCCGATGTAGAGATTGATGCCGATCGCCAGCAGCGCCGCCGCGATCATCACGCCCGGCGCCACCTTCTGCGGATGGCCGAAGCGCCGGTACGCCTCCACGCTGATGCCCGCGGCGATCAGGACGAGCGTCATGCCGTTGATCAGCGCCGAGAGGATGCCCACGCGATGGTAGCCAAACGTGCGCCGCTCGTTCGCCGGGCGCGAGGCCTGCACGGCCGCGAACCACGCCAGCCCCAGCGCCGCCGCGTCCGTCAGCATGTGGCCGGCGTCCGAAAGCAGCGCGAGCGAATGCGAGACGAGTCCGCCCGCGATCTCGACCGTGAGCAGTAGCAGCGTCAGATAAAAGCCGAGGCGCAACTTCTCGCGCGACAGCTGATGACTATGTGAATGTGTCTGTTCAGCCCGCGCGCCGCCGCGTTGCGTCTGCGCCGGACCGAGTGATCGCGCCATACCTACTCTTGGGCGCCCACCGCCGCGCGCCACCTGACGCCGGCGTACCGATGCCGCCTCTTATAGCAGTATAGCATCTTACGCGCCAGTTGCCGAGGCGTGTTCTCGCATGAAGCCTTCGAGCCGCGCCTTCACCGCCGGCCACTCGTCGTCGGTGACGCTGTACATCACCGTGTTGCGCTGGTAGCCGTCGCGCGCGATGATCGTCGCCTTGCGCAGAACCCCCTCGCGCACCGCGCCGAGCCGCTCGATCGCGCGCTGCGAGACCATATTGCGACTGTCCGTCTTCAGCGCGACGCGAATCGCGCCCAGCGTCTCGAAGGCGTGGCGCATAAGCAGGTACTTGCACTCCGTATTGGCGCCCGTGCGCTGAACGCGCGGCGTGAGCCACGTCCACCCGATCTCCAGGCCGTAGTCGCGCGGCGCAATCGTCAGGTAGCGCGTCGAACCGATCGCGTCTCCGCTCGCCAGGTCAATTGTCACGAACGGCATCTGCCGTCCCGCCTCACGTTCCGCCAGCGCATCGGTGATCCACGCGCGCATCTCGTCAACGGACCCGCTCGGATCAGTCGGCATGTACCGCCAGATCGAAGCGTCTTGCCCCACCGCGCAGAGCGCCTCCGCATGGTCGAGCCGCAGCGGCTCCAAGCGCACAACCTTGCCCGTCAGTGTGACGGGCTCAACCCGCATACTCATCCCGTCTCCTCACAACTCCTCACAACTCCGCGCATCTCCTCCCATGCCTCCGACACAGAGCATACGGATGCATTGGCCTGCCAACAAGGGCCAATTTCGCGCATGTCACCATGCCAATGGCGCAGGAGTCGGAAACGCCGAGGCGGCGTGGGCCCGACCCGCGCGAAATGGCGCGCGCCTGGCGCGGACATATGGGCGATGTGCTACATTGAGCTAGTCATCTACGTTGCTGGCAGTCTATTTGGAGGCGCCATGACACATCCCGCCGTCCTCGCCGCCACCGCGCTCGGATTGGGCATTGCTTATGCCGCGGCGCCTGGCGTCGTCAATACCGAAGCGATCCGTCGCGGCGCTACGCATGGCGCACGCTCCGCGTTCTTCGTCGAGGCTGGCTCGCTGATCGGCGACTCGCTCTGGGCGCTGCTAGCGCTCACTGGAGTCGCCCTGCTCGCCCGGCAGGTGGCCGTGCAGGCCGCGCTTGGCTTCGTCGGCGGCTGCTTTCTGCTTCGTGTCGCGTGGACCGCGTTGCACGACGCATGGCTGAATCGCCAGCCCGAAGCGAAGTCCACGTTGCGCACGCGTGGCGATTTCGCGACCGGAGTCTTCTTCGGCCTTGCTAATCCCTTCGGCATCGCCTTCTGGTCCGGGCTGGGAGGCGGAGCGGCGGCGCTGGGAGCGACGGGCTTCGGCTTCATGCTGTTTTTCGCCGGCTTCTTCGCCGGAGCGCTGCTTTGGACCGTCGGCGTCTGGCTGCTGATTGCCGTTGGGCGCCGCTGGGTGCGGCCGGAGTTGTTCCGCGTCATCAACGCGCTGTGCGGCCTTGCCATTGGCTACTTCGGCGTCCGCCTACTCTGGAACACCGCGTCGAATATCGCCGAGCGCGTGATAGCTGCCCACGCTCCCTCAGCGTTGCGTTCAACCAGTTCAGTCTGATTCGACATTGCTCGCTGCATTTAAAGGCGGCTCGATGCACCCTCGTCATCAAAGGGTACCAGCGCCGGACCGTTGCCGCTCATACGGTCGCTTCCCGCCAACCACCCTTGCGCCAACCACCCGCCAGCGGTATCGTGAGAGCGGACGATGTACACCAGGCGGAAGTGAGGGCGCATGAGCGAGCAGATCGGACCACACCCAGAGCTTGAGGAGATGACCATCGCACGGATGCGCGCGGCGATGGAGTCTGGAGAACTGACGGCGCGGCGCCTCACCGAGATGTACCTCGAACGCATTACGGCGCTGGACGCCAGCGGTCCGACGCTGCGCTCCATCATCGAGACGAATCCCGATGCCCTGGCCATCGCGGAGACGCTGGATCGAGAGCGCGCCGCCGGCTCGACGCGCGGTCCCCTGCACGGTATCCCAATTCTCCTCAAGGACAACATTGATACGGCGGACGCGATGCGTACCACGGCAGGATCGCTCGCCCTGCTGGATTCGCGGCCCGAACGCGACGCCTTCGTGGCGGAGCGGCTGCGCGCGGCGGGGGCCGTCCTGCTTGGCAAGGCGAACATGAGCGAGTGGGCGAACTTCCGCTCGACGCACTCCAGTAGCGGATGGAGCGCGCGTGGCGGGCAGGCGGTCAACCCGTACTCACTGGATCGCAGCACCAGCGGCTCAAGCTCCGGCTCGGCCTCGGCGGTCGCGGCGAATCTCGCGGCGGCGTCGCTGGGCACGGAGACCGACGGCTCGATTCTCAGCCCGGCCAACGCCAACGGCGTCGTCGGCATCAAACCAACAGTCGGCCTGACCAGTCGCGCGGGGGTCGTTCCCATCGCCCACAGTCAGGATACGGTCGGCCCCTTTGGGCGCACGGTCGCGGACGCGGCGGCGCTGCTGGGCGCCATCGCCGGAGCCGATCCGCGCGACCCGGCCACCCAGGCAAGCGCGGGTCACGCGCATCCCGATTACACACGCTTCCTGGACGCGGGGGCGCTGCGCGGGGCGCGACTTGGCATCCCCCGCGAGGTCTACTTCGGCTACAGCGACAAGACGGATGCGGTGATCGAGGTGGCTATCGAGGCGCTGCGCGCGGCGGGCGCGGTGATCGTGGACCCGGCGAACATCCCGACCGCGAAGCAGATGGGCGCGTCCGAGGCGGAGTTGACCATCCTGCTCTTCGAGATCAAAGCGGATATGGCGGCGTATCTGGCGACCCGCGTTGGCGCGAATCCCCCGCGCTCGCTGGCCGATCTGATCGCGTTCAATGAGGCGCACGCCGGCGAGGAGTTGCCCTTCTTCGGGCAGGAGCACTTCCTCCAGGCCCAGGAGAAGGGTGGGCTTGACGATCCGGCGTACCTGGCGGCGCTGGCGGAGAACCACCGGCTCGCGCGGACGGAGGGCATTGACGCGGTGATGGCGGAGTATCAGCTCGACGCGCTGGTGATGCCGACGGGCAACCCGGCGTGGAAGATTGACCACGTCAACGGCGATCATCATGGTGGTGGCTCCAGCTCACAGCCGGCGGCGCTGGCTGGCTACCCGGCCGTGAGCGTGCCTGCCGGCGAGGTTCACGGCCTGCCGGTCGGCCTCACCTTCATGGGAACGGCGTTCAGCGAGCCGAAGCTCATCGCGCTGGCCTACGCCTTCGAGCAGATGACGCGCGCGCGCCGGGCGCCACGGTATCGCGCGGTGACGGAGTGAGGGTACGGTAACACAGAGTAACGCAGAGTCACGCAGAGTTACGCAGAGTCACACAGAGGGGTAGAGTAAGCGTGCCGCCGCGTGCTAACCCGCGCAGGCGGGTTTCGTGGCCGCAGGCCCTCCAGGCGCGAATTCATTCGCCGGCTGCCTACCCTACGGTATCCGCAACACACTGTAGAAACGCACTATCCGCCGGCACGGTGTGGAGACGAGATCGAGAGGAGCAGACGCCCATGAACACCGGATCATACGTCGCGGGGCGCTGGAGCCATCCGGCGTCGGAGCGCGTGGTGCGCAACCTCAATCCAGCGGACCCAAGCGACGTGATCGCGGAGTTT
>DATEGV010000193.1:0-9501 GCA_035279925.1 Ktedonobacterales bacterium
TACCTCATCCTCGGCATCTGCGCTGGCGGCATTGGTCTGCTCTATCCGAAAACACTCTATGGCGTGCGCGACCTCTTCCATAAAATCCATATTCCCAACCACTTCAAGCCCGCGATTGGCGGGCTGCTCGTCGGCCTCATCGGGCTCGTCATTCCGCAGGCGCTGGGCATTGGCTACGGCTACGTGCAGTTCGGCATCAATAACGACTATCTGCACGTCGCGGCCTGGCTGATGGCGGTCCTGATCTTCGTCAAGATTCTGGCCACCTCACTCACCATCGGCAGCGGCGGCAGCGGCGGCGTCTTCGGTCCGGGCATGGTGATCGGCGGATTCCTGGGCGGCGCGCTCTGGGCCGGGTTGCATACCGTCGCGCCTGGCCTCGTCGCCGGCACAAACGCGGGCGCGTTCGTCGTCGTGGGCATGGGCGCGTTTTTCGGCGGCATCGCCAAGGCGCCGCTCGCGGTGATCCTGATGGTCGCGGAGATGACGGGCGAGTTCGCGCTGATCGCCCCCGCGATGCTGGCGACGATGGTCGCGTACTTCATCACCGGCGACACCAGCATCTACGAAAATCAGGTGCCGACGCGGCTGGATTCGCCGGCCCACAAGGACGACTTCGCGCTGCCGCTGTTGCAGAGCGTCTCCGTGCGTGACGCGATGGTCGCTGGCGTCTCCGGGGCGCTGGCGACGGCGACGCCCGATACATCGGTCGAGGAGATCAGCCGGCTCATGCGCGATTCGCGGGTGCGCGGCGTCCCAATTATCCGCGACAACCGACTGGTGGGTGTTGTCACGCCAACTGACCTGGCCCGCGTCGCCGCGAGCGATCCACAGGCTATGCTCGCGCGTCAGGTCATGTCGCGCGATGTCGCCCGCGCGTATCCCGACGACTCGCTCTACACGGCCTGGCTGCGCATGTCGCGTCGGGGGCTGCGCCAGATCGCCGTGGTGAGCCGGGACGATCCTTTCCAGCTACAAGGGATGGTGACGGCCGACGGCATCAGCAAGCTGCTGCGCCTCTCGACGCGCCAGGCGGCCGCGCTCACTCCTCCCACCGTGCCAGCGTCGGCCGATCGCGTGAGCGTCTCCTCGGTCGCAACCACCCAGTCCCCTGAGTCCGACGAGGCCGAGCAGGCGCCCGAAGCTGATATGATATCGGACATGACGAGCGGCGACGATGGCGATCCGCTGGCGCACATGCGCGTGGCCGAGGCGATGCTGGCGACGCCCCGACTCGTGCGCGACACGGACCCGGTGGAGCTCGCGCGCGGGATGCTGGAGGAGCGCGGCAATGCGCTGATGGTCGTAAACGCCGAGGGCGGACTGGTCGGTATCGTGACCCGCTCCGACCTGCGCGCCCGGCCCAGCGGCGCGAGCGAGCGCGGGTTGACGCTGGGCGACGTGGCCGTACGCAACGTGGTGACGGCGCGGCCAAACGAAACGCTACGCGCCGCCGCCCGCCGCATGAGCCGGCTCAGTCTGCGCCAGTTGCCGGTTGTCGCCGACGACTCCACCGACTGTCCGCCACTCGGTCTGCTGCGCCGCAGTGACATCCTCGCCGCCTACGAGCACTCCCTGGAGGAGCCGGCGCCGATACGCGGCTAGCACAGCCAGTCGCGGGTATCGCTCTTTTTGCGCCCGCGTTTGGGAGCCGGCGTCGCGGTGTTCAGGAACTCCGATTTGTTGGCGGCGCGGGCCTCTGGATCGCTGGCGTCGTTCTCCTCCGCCCACATCGCCAGCGCGTCACGCATGGCGTCAGTGAGGTCCTGGCTGACGGGGCGCGCGCGTGAGATCTTGCGCGCGACAGGTTCCTCTGGACCGGTGGGAAAGAGACCCGCCAATGTGTCATCCGGCTCGCCTGTGTTTGCCGCCGACCATGCGGCGGGCGCCACCGGCGCGTGTGGGCGCGACGGCGCGGCGGGCGTCTGCGGGGTGACGGTCGGCGTTGAGGAGGGAGCGTAGTCGGTAGCCAGGCGCGGCATTGACGAAGCGGCGGGAAAGAGTGGGTCTGGGAAATTTGCGACGTTGCCCTGGCTCGTTGGGGCGGGGATAGCATAGGCGCCCGTCGCCATCTGACTGAGCAGCACGGCGGCGTGTACTGGCTGGCCGCCAGCGGCAACTACAGGGGCGCCCGTCGCATAGGGGGCGCGCTCGTCATCCTGGCGCGTTACCTGCGCCGCCAGCCGCGCCTGCGCCACGATGCGGATCGCTTTCGCGCTCTTACTCCAGGCGAAGACCTGCGCGACCACTGCCGCGAGTCCCGCGCCGAGCGCCACGGCCAGCAGCGTTCCCAGGATATCAACGCCGATGTAACCGGCGAAGCCCAGCGCCCGCGCGACGCTACCGAGGTTCACTCCGAATGCGTGCGAACGGGCGGCCAGCGTCTTCACGTCGTGCGGACCCATCGCCAGCAGCGCCACCAGCGCGGCCAGCCCAGCGGCGCCCGACGCGATGGCTCCCGCGCGCAGCCCGGCCCGCAACTGCTTGCCGTACCAGGCGCGGTCGAGCCACTTGGCGATTGCCAGGCCAGCGCAGAGGCCGGCCGCGACGACGCCCACGAGCACGACGAGGGCCACCGCCGCTTGCAGGGCGAACAGAGCGACGAACCAGACGCCGCCGACGATAGCGCCCACGCGAATGATCGTTCTCATGCCCACATCTCCCCGCCGCGTTCGCTCGCTACAGGTTTTTGTAGATCAGCACCCGCTGGACCTCGCTGGTCCCTTCGCCGATCTCATGCACCTTCACGTTGCGCCAGTAGCGCGACACTGGATACTCATCCATGAAGCCATAGCCGCCGTGGATCTGCACCGCCTGGTCCGCGCAGCGCTTCGCCGTCTCCGAAGCGTAGAGCTTCGCCATCGAAGCTTCTTTCGTGTACGGCGTCTCCCGCATATGCAGCCATGCTGCCTTGTAATACATGAGACGAGAAAGTTCAATCTCCATAGCCATATCGGCCAGCTTGAACTCGATAGCCTGGAACGCCGCGATGGGCCTGCCGAACTGCTGCCGCTCGCGCGCATAGCGCAGCGATTCGTCGAAAGCCGCCTGCGCCAGCCCCACGCTCAACGCGGCGATGGCCACGCGGCCCGAATCGAGGATGCGCATGAACTGACGGAAGCCGTCGCCACGTGCGCCAAGGATGTTCTCAGCCGGGACCTGGCAATCCTCGAACGAGAGCGGGCGTGTGTCGGATGCGCGCCAGCCCATCTTGTGGTAGGGATTGCCGATGATGTAGCCGGGCGTGTTCTTGGGCACGATGATATTGGTGATCTCCTTATGCCCGTCCGCCTGTTTGCCCGTCACCGCCGTGATGGTGACGCCGCCGGTCATGTCCGTGCCGGCGTTGGTGATGAAGTTCTTCGCGCCGTTGATGCGCCACATACCGTCGCACAGCTCCGCGCGTGTCTGCGTGCCGGCGGAATCTGAGCCGGCGCTCGGCTCCGTCAGCCCGAACGCCCAGAGCTGTTCGCCACGCGCGAGCGGCGTGAGATATTCCCGCTTCTGCTGCTCCGTGCCGTATAAGAAAAAGGGCGTCGCGCCGAGCGAGGTGTGCGCCTCCATCGTAATGCCGACTGACGCGTCGCCCCGGCCGATCTCCTCGAGCGCGACACAGTACGAGAGGAAGTCCGCGCCGGCCCCGCCATACTCCTCAGGAAACGGCAGACCAAGCAGACCAAGCTCCCCCATTTTCTTGACGATCTCGTAAGGGAACTTCCCGGTGTGGTCCATCTCCTCGGCCTGTGGCTTGATCTCGTTCTCGGCAAAGTCCCGGCATAGGTCGCGAATCATCTGCTGCTCGGCGCTGAGCGTGAAATCCATCGTGAGCGCTCCTCATGGCGATCCGTCCACTGACGGAGGCCGCTACTGATCGGGGGTCGTGGCTGCGTCGCCCGGCCCGTTCGCGCTGTGGATTATACCACGCTCCCTGGTCCTATCCTCTCGCTGACGAATGGGCCAATTGGGCCGCGCGACCGCAAGCGAATGGTATACTGCCGAGTAGAATTCGAGTTCGAGGCGTGGAGGCGAGTCGCTGTCGCGCGTTCCTTCTCACCTCTCGCCGCCCTCGAAGGAGGAGCGCCATGCGCATCGTACACGACGCCACTCGCGAGGAGCGCGGCGTCGCGCTGGAGCAGCCGATGGATCGGCCGGATCGTCTCCTGGTGGTGGATGCGGATGAGGGACTCGCCCGCACACTGCGCGCGATTCTGCGCCACGACGGACACGAAGTGACGGCCACGACGACCATCGGTGAGGCGAAGGACCTCCTGCGCGCCGACCCGTTCGATCTCGTCCTGATTGACCTGAGCATGCGCGAGGCCGGAGTCGTTGACGCGCTGGAGACCGTGCGCGCGCTGGCCCCCGGCGCGACCGTCGTGGCGCTCACCCGCTATGCCTCCTATGACACGGCCATGCGCGCCCTGCGAGCCGGCGCCTATGACTATGTCGTCAAGCCAGTGGACATCGAAGAGTTGCGCATCACCGTCGAACGCGCGCTCGAGCGCCGGCTATTGGAGCGCGAGCTGGCGGCGCGCGTCGGCGACCTCGAGGTGGCGCAGACGCAGCTACGCGGCTTCAACACAGCCCTGCGCGCGCAGGTTGACGAGGCCACGGCTGAGCTGCGGCGTAAGGTGCTGGAACTGGACAACGCGAACGCGCAGCTTCGCCAGACGCAAGAGGAGCACGAGCGCTTCGTGGCGATGGTCGCCCACGAGATGCGTGGCCCGCTGAACCCGATCATCAATTACGCGCAGATCACCAAGCGCCCGAACATCACCCCACAGCAGATTGACGCCTATACCGATATCATCATCGAGCATGCGTTCCGCCTGAATCGGCTGGTAGACGACTTGCAGACGGCGACGCGCCTGAGCACGGGCCAGTTCTCGCTGGAGCGCGCCCGCTGCGATCTGGCGGAGGCGCTCAGTGAGGTCATCGCCCACTTCACGGCGACCATCCACGACCGCCGCTTCTCGCTGACGCGCCCGGAGGGGCCGGTCTACGCCATTGTAGATAAAGATCGCATCTTGCAAGCCGCGCGCAACCTGCTTGATAACGCGGTTAAGTACTCCGCCGACGGCGGCGCGGTGGACGTGAGTGTGTGGAACGATGAGCGCACCGCCTACATTCGCGTGCAGGACTACGGCGCGGGCATTCCGGAGCCAGAGATGGCCCGCATCTTCGAGGCCTTCACCCGTCTCGAGAAGCGCCCGGAGGTGAACGGCTCCGGCCTGGGACTCTTCATCACTCGCGGCATCGTCTCAGCGCACGGCGGCTCGCTCGAAGTGCGCAATGGCAGCGGCACGGAGCGTGCGCGCGGCGCAATCTTCACCATTGGCCTGCCCATTGAGATACCTGCGCCCGCGAATGCCGATCACGACGCCGCCGCAACCGGATAGTCGCCGCGAAACCGCGACGGCGCACTATACTCTGGGCAGACGTGTTCGCGCGTCACTCGGTGACGACTCGCTCGCCCGTAGGTTCGACCAGTGTAGAATGGAGAGGCGCGTGCGCTCCATGACCAGTAGCATTATGCTCGTAGACGACGATCCAGACATCCTCAACCTGCTCGCTGATCTCCTTCGCACGGAGGGATATTTGCCACGGACCTACGCGCAACCGACGCAGGCGCTCGATAGCCTGCTCACCGACCGACCCGCGCTGCTCGTCACCGATCTGCTCATGCCAGGAATGAGCGGCGAGGAACTGGTGGCGCGTGTACGCGAGCAGTATGGCGCGGACCTCCCCATCGCGGTCATGAGCGCCTCCGTCGCCACCGCCAGCGCCGCCGCGCTGCCGATTCAGGCCTACCTCAGCAAGCCATTTGAGCTGGACGACTTCATGGAAGTCGTCGCCCGTTTGGCCACCGAATAGCGTCACCATCCGTATACACACTTGGCGCACACTGTGCTGAGTAGCAGTTCGGAACGCGCGGCTACGCCGGGTGGCCGCTGTGGAGGAGGCGCAACAATGACGGCGTGGGAGTACAAAATCGCGTACATTGACTATCGGGGTCGCATCTCCGTCGAAGGCGAAGAGGCGCGCATCGAGCGCGAGCATCGCACGACGTTTGTGCGGCGTTTCCTGGATCGCTTAGGCGCGGACGGCTGGGAACTTGTGGGAATTCAGCCCCTCAGCCCGCAATCGGCCTATTATGTGCTGAAACGTGAGCAGAAAACGGCATCGCCTGAAGCGACCATCTAGGCGTACACACTTTGCGATATGACGGCTGGCGGCATATACTGTGGTCTGACTCCGGCGGCCGTCCATGTCGCGCGAGCGACGCGGAACTCAAGCTTCAATGACACGCGGACCCCGTGGGTTGCGGCGAGCAGGATAGAGAGGAAAGTCCATGGCGAAATCAGACACGACGAAGCACACTGCCCGCGACAGCCGCGAGAATCACGTCATATGGCGCGTGCTCGTCGGCGATGACGACGAGGGCATCCGCGAGGTGCTGGTGAACCTGCTGCGCGAGTCGGGCTACACGGTAATCGAGGCCAGCAACGGCACCGAAGCGTTGCAGCGGCTCACAGCCGGTGAGGACGAGCGACCGGATGTGGCGCTGCTCGACATCAAGATGCCGGAGCTGGACGGCATCGTCATCCTGCAACGCATGCTCGAACAGGGTGTTGACGTGCCGATCATCCTGATGACCGGCTACAGCGCGGCGTCCCTGGCGATCAAGGCCATGCAGATGGGCGCCGCGGATTACCTGACGAAACCGTTCAATGAACTGGACGAGGTGACGATCGCGGTCGAGCGCGTGCTCCAGCACGAGGAGCTCAAGCGCGGCGCGGGTGAGCGGCTGGTCCCGACAGCCAAGCCTGATCCCTCCGAGCGCATCGTCGGCTCCAGCCCGGAGATGGTCCAGATCTTCAAGACGATTGGTCGGGTGGCGCGCACGCCGGCGACCGTGATGGTCACTGGCGAGACCGGCACGGGCAAGGAGCTGATGGCGGAGGCGATCCACAACGCCTCGGATCGCCGGCTCGGCCCGCTCATCAAAGTGAACTGCGCCGCGCTGCCGGAGACACTGCTCGAAAGTGAGCTCTTCGGCCACGAGAAAGGCTCATTCACCGGCGCGATGAACCAGCACAAGGGGCGGTTTGAGGCGGCCAATAAGGGCACTATCTTCCTCGACGAGGTCGGCGAGATGACGCTCGGCACGCAGAAGAAGCTGCTGCGCGTGCTGCAGGAGCGCGAGTTCGAGCGCGTCGGCGGCACCATTCCGGTGAAGGTGGACGTGCGCGTGATCGCGGCGACGAACCGCAATTTGCGCGAGGAGGTCAGCAACGGCCAGTTCCGTGAGGACCTCTATTATCGCCTCAACGTCATTCCCGTCCACATGCCCGCCCTGCGCGACCGCACGGAGGACGTGCCGGCGCTCGTGAACCATTTCCTCGATAAGCACCGCTACACGGCGGCCTCAACCCCCACGCGCATCACCGAGGAGGCGATGAGCCTGCTGATGCAGCACGATTGGCCGGGCAACGTGCGTGAACTGGAGAACATCATCCTGCGCGCGGTGGTCCTGAGCCGGGGCAGCGTCATCACGCCCGCGCACATCGTGTTCCAGAATGATCTCAACCGCTACGTCCTGGACGTCGAGCAGCGTGTTCGCGCAAGCACGCCACTGGACGATATGCTACGCGACGTGAAGCGCGAGGCCATTTTGACCTCGTTGCGGCTGAATGAGCACGACGCCACACGCGCGGCCACGCAACTTGGCCTTTCCGACTCCACTTTCCGAGGCTATCTCATGGAGTTGAAGCTGGGCCTGGAAGGCAGTGAGGTTGTCAGCCATGTCTACGCGGCGCCGGGCGCCCACGACCTCGATAAATAGCCGCTCTCCTCACGTGAACGTGCGCAGCGTGGGCAGATACTTTGCCGCGTCAGTGGCCTCTGGTTCGCCCAACTCAGCGATCAAACTGTCAAAGTCCAGCGGGATATTGATGGCGTCCATCTTGTCGGGCGACGCATTGAACCACGGCTCCCAATAGCTCGGATCGCGGTCCCACGCCAACTCGATGCCGTTGAAGTCGGGATCGTGCAGGTACAGCGCCTCGTGCGAGGTGTGGTCCTTCGCGCCGTCAATCGTCCAGCCGTAGTCCAGCAGGCGTTTCAGCGCGGCGGCGAGGTCGCGGCGCGTCGGGTAATTGATGGCGAAGTGGTACAGGCCCGTGGTTCCACGTTCCGCGGGTTTGCCACCCAGGCTCTCCCAGGTGTTCAGCCCGATGTGATGGTGATAGCCGCCGGCGGAGAGAAACGCCATCGCGTCGAACCTGAAGTTGAGATCGAAGCCCATGACCTCATGGTAGAACCAGACGGCGCGGTCCAGGTCCGCGACCTTGAGATGCACGTGGCCGATGCGTGTACCGCCAGGCACTCCGCCGGGTTGGACGCCGGTAGGGCTACCGGCGCTCTCCGATGTCTCAGGCATACCTCCGCCTCCTACGCGCGTCTGGCTCGCCGCCTCCCATCCCGCGTGAAAGGCGCTGCGGATTAACCATCGTGACACCGCACTGGCGGTCTATGCGGGCCCTCAGGCCGCATGACGCCTGTGCTCCGGCCATTCATGGCCGAGAGTATCCCTCACCCATCGCTCGTGGGTCAAGACATTCAATTCCGCGCCTGCTCCAGGAACAGCCGGCCAAGTTGCGCCGGTGAGAGCACGTATTCATCGCCGACGAACTCCATGTCAATCAGGCCCTCTTCGGCCATATCACGGAAATCATCAGTGACGAGGAAATACTGACGCAGCATGCGGCTCACGTCGCTCTCCGGCAGCGATCCCCACTGCGTCAACTTCTTCAACACGGCCACCTTGACCTCGGTGTCGTCATCAATCGCGCGCATCGCTCACCCTCCCTCGCTCATCCGGCGTTGCTCCAGGCGAGATTCTGCGCGCCGGAGATCAGCGCCTGGCTGGACGCGCCGGCGTCGGTCCAGAGGACATTCGTCTGATCGCGCCGCACCCCGGAGGCGTCCGTCGTCTCCTTGACGAGCTGCGTCACGAACACATGCGCGCCGTCCGCCGACCATGACGGCGCGGTCGCCCAACCGACATTCTCGACTTTGGCGGCGCCGCTGCCGTCCATGTTCTGGATGTAGAGCGCGTCCGCGCTGAAGGCGATGCGCTTGCCGTCGGGCGAGACACTGAGGTTCGACTGAGCGGCGATAGGTTGCTTGCCCGCCGCCTGCAAGATCGGGCTTGCCCCACAACCATAGAACGAGTATGGGTTGAGGTTGTTGCCGTTCTGCAGTACGCAGAAGGACGAGGTGACGCCGCCCGCCGTCGTGTCAACACTTAGAATCTGCTGGCGCACGAGTACGCCATTGCCGTTTTGGTCGAGGTTCACCGCCCATGCGCCGGTTGCGACATCGCCCCGCGCGTTGGCGTAGGCGACGCCGAGATTGGCGACCTGCGCCGGCGCCGGGAAACCCGCCGTGAGCCAGCTTTGTATCGCCGAGGTGTCCCAACTGGTGTCCACCGTGCCA
>DATEGV010000194.1:0-9123 GCA_035279925.1 Ktedonobacterales bacterium
TCGGAGAGGGTGAGCGCCGCCGAGGCGCCGACGATGCCAAGCACATCGTTGTCATTCTCCATGTCGGCGGAGAGCACCGTGATGACGACCTGTACATCGTTGCGATAGCCCTTGGGGAAAAGCGGGCGAATGGGGCGGTCAACCAGGCGGGAGGCGAGGATCGAGTGCTCGGTCGGGCGGCCTTCGCGTTTGATGAACCCGCCGGGAATCTTGCCGGCGGCGTAGAGCCGCTCTTCAACATCCACAGTCAGTGGGAAAAAGTCAATGCCCTCGCGGGGGGTGGCGCTGGCGGTCGCGGTCGCCAGAATGACGGTGTCGCCGTAGCGGACGATGACCGCTCCGCCGGCCTGCTCGGCGACGCGCCCTGTCTCGATTGAGAGCGTCCGTCCGCCGATGGTGGTTTCGGCGGTATAGACCTTACGGCCCGCGCCGATGGTGGTTTCTGAGATCTGTGCCATTTTTCCTCCGGTGGCCCTGGCGCTCATTGAGAGTCTGGCCGGGCCGTCCGCGCCGTTCTTCGGCTACTTTCCTGCTATTCGGGAACGATGTCGCGTGCTCACGAACTCGTGTTCACTCACGCGCGCGCCCATACATACACGAATGCGAGCTTCTCCCTGCCGCGACCTGAGTGGACGCGGCCACGGATGAGCTCGCATGACGATGAGACCCATTCGGCCAATGTGTTGCGCTTACCGGCGCAGACCAAGCGACGCGATCAGCGCGCGGTACCGTTCAGGATCCTTGCGATTCAGGTAGCTCAGCATGCGCCGACGCTGACCGACAAGCTTGAGCAGGCCACGACGCGAGTGGTTGTCGTGCTTGTTCTCGCCGAGGTGGCGCGTCAAATCCTGGATGCGCCGCGTGAGCAGCGCCACCTGCACCTCAGGTGAGCCGGTGTCGCTCTCATGGATGTGATACTGCTCGATGATCTCCGACTTGACTTCCGTCTCTAACGCCATACGTTGTGGCTGCGCGCCGCCGGCCATTCACGCGACCAGACGCGCGCAGCGCCCTCCTTTAGGGGTGTCATGCGAGTGCGCTCAGCACTCCTCAACCTGTTCAAAATAACGCCGTACTCAGTGCGCATGTCCATTCCCGCGTGCAGGTGCCGGCACGCGCGGAGCACGGGTCGAGTCTACGGTGTCTTTGAGCAGCGCTCACGCCGGGACAGCATGGAGGACTTTGCCGTCACGAATAGGGCAAAGCATCCCAACGTCTTCCGCTCGCCCCGTCTCATCGGGCGAGCCCATTGTGTCGCACATTCTTTCAGACGACAGGAGTATAGCACAATCGCGGATGTACCCGCAAACACTTTTGCCAGCAAACGGAAGCTGTTCGCGTGTCCGGGCGGCGCCGACGCCCTCGAAAGTACCAGCCAGGCGCGCGATGTGTTGACGGATTGCCGCCGCACGGCATATGATTTGCTTACGGGAGTGTGTGGATCGCCGGCCACATCGTGGTCGCGCCCACTTCCCGAACGCTATGCGATGGCCACCTCGTTAGGTGAGGCGGCCGCGGAGAACACAGGCCACGGACCGGAAACGTCGAGAGACGCCGACGGTCAGGACAGGTATCGCCGGCACAAGGCTTTACCCCCAGTGGCTGAGGGCAACACCTCTACGTCCCGCGGCGTCAAAACTCGACAAGGGAGGGGGCGGTCGCCGCTATGTTCGCCCTCCGGGCGCGCGTGGTGGCGGACCGACACGCACACTGCCTGTGCCCCCTTCCCAGATGTCGGGAGGGGGCACATCGTTTTTCCGCGTCGCGTCGTCGTGGGCAGGATACGCGCGTGGCACAGAAAGGGGGACGTATGGACGCTGGTCCGAGTACCAGATCCAACGTCGCGTTCGACATATCGTTCCCGCGCCGCATCGCCTCCCCCGCCTGAGAACCCTCCTCCGAGGACGCTCCCGCCGGTCCGGCGTTTGCCGCGCCGATCCCGCTGAAACGCAGAGGAGCCGCCCATGGAGCAGAGAGCGACCCAGCATCCCGCCGGCGTGTCGCGTGTTTACGCGATGGCGCGCCGCATTCCCTATCCCGCCTTCTCGCGGCCCGCGCGTCGTCTGCGCGAGTTCCGCCGTTGGCGCAAGTCGCGCTTCGCGGGATTCGCGCGCCCGCTGGCGTTTCTGGGATTCCTCGGTCCCGGTCTCATCGCCGCCAACGCGGGCAACGACGCCGGCGGCATCGCGACGTACGCGACCGTCGGCGCGCAGTACGGCTACAGCCTGCTCTGGATGATCGTCATCGTCACGGTCAGCATGGGCGTCGTTCAGGAGATGTGCGCGCGCATGGGCGCGGCGACGGGCAAGGGCCTCTCAGACCTGATTCGCGAGCGCTTCGGCATTCGCGGCGCCGCCTTCGCCATGCTGACGCTCTTGATCGCCAACTCACTCATCACCGTCTCAGAGTTCGCGGGAATCGCCGCCGCCTCCGAGCTGTTCGGTATCCCGAAATACTTCACTGTGCCGGTCGCAGCGGTCGGCATCTGGCTCCTCATCACGCGCGGCTCGTATGGCAAGGTCGAAAAGCTCTTTCTCATTATGACGTTGGTCTTTTTCGCGTACCCCATCGCCGCCATTCTCGCCCATCCCAACTGGGGTCAGGTCGCCTTTCACACCGCGATTCCAACGTTCCCCAGGCAGCATCTCGGCACGTATCTGCTGCTATTCGTCGGCACCGTCGGCACCACGATTACCCCGTACATGCAGCTTTACATCCAGTCTAGCGTCGCCGAGAAGGGGATGGACATGGCGGACTACCCGGCGGAACGCGCGGACGCATACTTTGGCGCAATCTTTGGTGACATGATCTCCGCCTTCATCATCATCGCGACGGGCGCGACCATCTTCATCGCCAGCCACGGCGCGGGTGTACCCATTAGCGACGCGAAACAGGCGGCGCAGGCGCTGGCGCCCTTCCTGGGCAGGAACGCCGTCGTGATCTTCGCCATTGGGCTGCTCGGCGCGTCGCTGCTGGCCGCCGCCGTGTTGCCGCTGGCGACATCCTACTCGATCTGCGAATCGTTTGGCTTCGAGCGCGGCGTCTCGTTCTCATTTCGCGAAGCCCCCATTTTCCATGGCCTCTTCACCGGCATGATCGTGCTGGGCGCGCTGATCGCGCTCATCCCTGGTCTGCCGCTCATTCAACTGATGGTCGTCGTGCAGGTGGTGAACGGAGTTTTGCTGCCGATCCTGCTCGTGTTCATTCTCCGGCTCGTCAATGACCGGAGCATCATGGGCAAATACGTGAACAGTCGCGTCAACAACGTCATCGCGTGGGGTACTACGATCACGCTGACGGGCCTCTGCATTGTGATGATCGCCAGCATCGTGTTGCCCATCGTCGGTGTGCCGTTCCTGACCTGACGACGCTCGACTGTCGTGAACCGACTTGCCCGCGCTGAATGACGAGCGCTCGACACATACAAAGACTGGAGGCCGGCTATGCCTTCCCTCACGGAACTGCTCGACAAGCCAATCCGCGATCCCAGCGGCGACGAGGTAGCTCATCTGGGCGATCTCGTCGTGCGGATCGTCGCGCCCGATGATTCCCAGCCTGCCCATACCGTGGACCTCTACCCGCCGGTGACGGGCGTCGTGGCTCGCCTGAAGGGTCCGCGTGGCAGTCGCGACGTATTCATTCCCTGGGACAAAGTGGGAACGATGGGTCTGGGCGGTGTGAAGCTGAAGTCACCGGCGCTCAACCTGCGCCGCTTCGCTAAACGCGATGATGAGATTGTGCTGCGCGGCGGCCTCTTCGACCGGCAGGTGGTGGATGTCGAGGGGCGGCGTGTCGTACGCATCAACGATCTCGACCTCGCCGAGCGAAACGGCGTCTGGCGGCTCGTCGCGGTGGATGTGAGTCCGTCGGCCGCCGTGCGCCGGTTGCCGTTTGGGCAGAAGATGGCGGCGCGCATGGGCAGACACGCGCCCCTGATTGACTGGGCGATGGTCGTGCCGGTCACCGCCTCCGGTATCGCTCAGGACGGCGCGAACGGCCGTGGAGCGGTGCGTCTGCGTGTCCCGCGTGATCGCCTCGCGATCTTGCGTCCCGCCGATCTCGCCGATCTGTTGGAGCAGTTGACCCCGCAACAGAGCGCGGACCTGCTCGAAGATATGGACGACGCCCGCGCCGCCGACACCCTGGAAGAGTTGGAGGACGAGCAGCAAGCGCAGATTCTGCGGGCGATGGATAAAGAGCGCGCCGCCGATCTGCTGGAGGAGATGGAGCCGGACGAGGCCGCCGATGCGTTACAGGGCGTCTCCAGCGAGGAAGCCGCCGATCTGCTGGCGCGCATGGATCGCGAAGAAGCCAAAGAAGTTCAGGAGCTGCTCGGCTACCCAGAGGACAGCGCCGGCGGCATTATGACGACCGAGTACATCTCCGTGCCGGAGTGGGCCACCGTCGGCGATGTCGTGACCGCCCTACGCGAGCGGACCAGGGCCGCCGCGGGCGACCTGGACGACCCCGTGCCGGAGGCGCTGCCGGAGATCTATATCGTTGCCGAGGATCGGCCGCCGGTACGCCCCGCCAGTCGGCGGAACGGCGCGCGTCCACGTGGAGGGCGCACCAGCGCGCCGCGGCTGCCAGCCCCACGCGGGCCGCTGGACCTTGAAACCGAGGGGCGACTTGCCGGGGTGGTGACGCTACGTGACCTCGTGCTCGCGCTGCCCGAAACACCGGTCACCGCCATCATGCGCAAGGCCGATAGCGTCGCGCATCCGCTGGACAACGAACGCGAGGTGGCGCGCGTCATCGCCGATGAAGATCTGGTGGCGCTGCCCGTGGTTGACGAAGACGGCAAGATGCTGGGCATTGTCAGCGTGGATGACGCGATAGATGTGATCCTGCCGACCGCCTGGAAGAAACGCATTCCGCGTCGCTATCGCTGAATCACCAGTCCAGCACCTCTCGGCCCTTCATGGCGATCTGGAGCGCCAGCCGCAGGTGCGGATCGTCGAGGTCGCGCCCGAGCAGCTCACGCGCATGGTTGAGGCGGTAGATGAGGGAGTTGCGGTGCAGGTGCAGCCGCCGCGCCGCCTCGGAGAGATTGCCGTTACAAGCGAAGAAGGCGTCCAGCGTCGTGAGCAGGTCGGCTCCGGCGCGTGGCTCGGCGAGCAAGGGCGCCAGCGTGCGCTCGACGAACGGCGCGAGCTGGCCGCCATCGCGCAGAGCCAGCAGCAGTTGGTACACACCCAGATCGGCCAGGCGCGCGATGTGTCCCGGGCCGAGGGCAAGCAATCCCAGCCGCGCCGCGTCGCGCGCCTCCGTTGCGGAGCGATGCGCCTGCTGTGGGGCGCGGGCCGGCTCACCCAGCCCGGCGCTCCACTGGTGCGGCTCCAGTTCGCGCGCCAGCAACGTCCGCACCCGTTCCAGGAGGTCCGCTCCGTCCTGTTCGCCATCATCGGAGCCGGCGAGGGGCAGCAGCGCGGACACGTGGCCAACACTGCTGGCCGCCCAAGCGCCGAGGCCAACAGTCAGCGCCTCGGCGACTCGTTCCGTCTCTGCCCAGTCTGACCGGGCCCGCGCGGAGGTCTCGGGAGAGACCAACTCAATCCAGAGCGCGACGTGTGGGCGGGAGAGATCATAGCCAAGCTGCGACGCGAGCAGCCGCATCGTCGCCTCGCCGCCGTAGGTGGCGGTCAGCAGCGCGTTCAGCGCCTCGGACCGCAGGCTGGCGCGCATACTCGCCGCGTAGTCCGCCTGCGCGCCAGTGCCACCGGCGGCGGCGGCCGTTTCCTGCCGGCGGGCGACGATGCGCGCGATGACTTCGCGAACGACCTCATTCGACCCGACGAGTGGCAGCGCCACCAGCGGCACCTCCAGGTCATCCGCGCGGACGATGGCTTGTTCGAGCGCCTCGGCGTCCTCCGGAGGCGGCAGGGGCGCGTCCTCGGCCCGCGCGAGACCGATCACCAGGATCGCCGCCACGCCAATCTCCGCCAGTTGGTCCACCACCGCCGGCAGCGTCAACTCGTAGACCTGCGCCCGCAACGCCCGCAGCGTCGCCACCGAGCAGAAGGCGATCTCGCCGTCGGAGATGCCCTCGAACGCGGGGAGGCGCGCTCTCATGGCGCTGGCCCAGGTGACGGGGCGGGTTAGTCCGCGTCCGCCCGCCAGCACGCGCGGCTGCCAGCGACGGAGCGCGTCGAGCGCTTCCTCAACGGTGACGGGACCGCCCATCCCCACCGGTTGCCTCCTCAGTGGCGCAAGCGCGCGGTCTCGTGCGCCCGCGCCCTCACTCAACCTGGACCCGCTCGTATTCTACACGCAGCCGTTCGATCACCGTACGAACGAAAATCCCCTCTCTGAGGAGAGAGGGGATTCGATGATTTACCGGCGCGGGGCCGCTGGTCGCGCCGTCGGCGTCGTCGGGCGGCTGGTGCGGTTAGCGTGCGCCTTTTCGTCGCGCTTCTTGGCCTTCTTCAGGTGTTTGTGCCAGGCGACCTTTTTTGTCTTGTTCATTGCGTTTCCCTCTCTCCTTTACCGATCTTGTTCGGTGAATTCGGTCTCTTCAAACTCTGGCTCGGCGGCATCGTCGTCATCGTCGTCGCCGGACTCGTCGTCGTCGCTGTCCACATATTCGCCGTCTTCGCCCACCTCATCCTCGTCGTCCAGGTCGCGCCGCAGCATCGTATCTTTGATGTAGCCGCGCACCACTTCAACGCCGCTGCGCGTGGGGAAGCTGACGCGACCGAACATGCTCGGACTCTGGAAGACTTCGCGAATGATCAGTTTCACCTCAGATTCGGTGAGGTCGGTGATGCCGGCGGCGTACCGATTGCCGCTCTCTAAAAACTTGATGAGGCGGTTGGCCAGGCGCGGCTCGATGCGTCCGATACGCTGGCCGGCGGCGTTGAGCACGTAGAGCAGGCTGCCCTCGCGCTGGAGAGTGACCTGATCGCCGGCGGTCAGGCGGGCCAGCACTTCGCGCGGAGCCGTGTCCACCAGAGTGGTAAAGCCAGTTTTCCCGGTCTCCTCGATGAACAGGCGCGGATCAATCCGCTCCGCCGGCCGCGCGTCCGCTTCCTCATCGCTGAGTTGGGCGAGCCGATCCAGGTTTTTGCGGGCAATGTTGTTGGTCGGATCGGCCTCCAACGCCTCGGCGTATGCCCGCTTGGCCTCGCTGTACCGTCCCAGTTCGCTCAGGGCCTTGCCCAGCCGGTTGAGGGTGCTGAGGTCGCGTGGAAAGAGCGCCAGCAGCTCGCGGTTCTTCTCCGCGGCCTCGTCCCACTGGCTCTCGCGCGCGAGCCGAATAGATTCATCCGTGAGCAACCGATAGTCGCGCATCCGCTCTTCCGGCTGGTACGTGGCATGGGTCATCTCGAGTGCTTCCTCCTATGGCTCACCGCCAGGCGGCGCCAATCGCAAATGTTACCGTGTAATGAGACGACCTTGCAACGACCACGGTGTCGTCCTGTCTATCAGTACTGGCACGAGCGCCCCAGGTTGAGCCATCGCGCCGCCGGCCACGCCGTCCTCTGGCTTCGTAGCCGGAAAGAATACGAGTTTATTGGTGCGCGTGCGCCCGCGCCATTGATGCTGACCGCCCGCTACTTGATGCGCCTCAACCAGCACCTCTTCGACCCGGTTTTGATAGGGTTCGTTGATCTCGCGCGCGATCTCTTCCTGAACCTGCTCCACAGCGTGCAGCCGCTGCTTCTTCATGTCGAGCGGCACATCGTCTTCCCATTTGTGCGCGAGCGTTCCGGGCCGGGGTGAGTACGCCGCGACATGCACGACATCAAAGCGTATCTCGCGGAGCAGATCGAGCGTGTGCTCAAACTCCTCCTCGGTCTCGCCGCAGAAGCCGACGATGATGTCCGTCGAGAGAGAGACGCCCGGCCACCAGTCGCGCAGCTTGCCGATCAGCGCGCGATACTCGGTCAGGGTGTAGCCGCGGCGCATGCGTTGCAGCATACCGTCGTCGCCGTGCTGGACGGGGATGTTTACATGTTCGCAGACCTTTGGCAGCGACGCCATCTGCTTGATCATCTTGTCCGTCATGTGGCGCGGGTAGGATGTCATAAAGCGGATACGCTCAAGTCCGTCAATCTCGCTCAGCCGTTCCATAAGATCGCCAAGGTCGCCGTTGCCCGGTAGATCCAGCCCATAGGCCTCAACGGTCTGCCCCAGCAGCGTCAGCTCCCGCGCGCCGGTGGCAACGAGATCGCCCGCCTCGACCAGCAGTTCTTGCATCGAGCGGCTGCGCTCCACACCGCGCCGCGACGGCACAATGCAGTACGAGCAGACTTTGTTGCAGCCAAGGATGACGGGCAAGAACGCGGTTGGGCCGCGCGAGCGCATGCCCACGCTCTCGACGGTCGGATAGTGCAGATCACGCGCGGCCGGGCGTGGGATGATCTGCATGGGCGCGTGGCCGGTTGCTGGACCGACCGGACCGACTGGAATCGGCGCCGGCGCCATCGGCAATATCGGCAGCGCGTCGGAGAGGCCGATGGTCCTGGGCGCGCCAAGCTCCGCGAAGTCCACGCAGCCTTCGCCGGCGATGGGAGTCCACCGATCCTCCAGGAAGCGCGGCAAGATGTCCGCGTTCTCGACTTTGAAAAACAGGTCAACGGCGGGGTAGCGCCGCTTCAGGTCATCAATCGTCCGTTGATTGCCGATCATGCAGCCCATCATGGCGACGAGCAGATCTTCACGGCGTCGCTTCGCGTGCGCCAGTAGCGAGAGCTGCCCGTGGGCGCGCTTCTCCGGCTGCTCGCGCACGCTGCACGTATTGAGCACGACGAGATTGGCGGTCTCCATGGTGGGAACCTCTTCCCAGCCAAGACCGTCCAGGATGCTGACCACCCGCTGTGAGTCGGCCATGTTCATCTGGCAACCGACGGTCCACACGTGGTATTTCCCTGTGGCGATACTCACGCGCGACCTCCCACATTCTCGCTTTCCGGCAGTGACGCCCGCTTTGCGCGCGCCTTCGCGCTGGCGTTCGCGTTCTTCGTCGGCACGCTGGAGCCGGCCACCATTTCGCCTGTGGGTTCGTGGTGAACCTCAGCCTCGTCCGCAATTTCGTCTGGCCGAATCGGCCGAACCTTTTCCGGCGGGATGCGGTCAATGAACAGCACGCCGTCGAGGTGGTCAATCTCGTGCTGGAGGATG
>DATEGV010000195.1:0-5561 GCA_035279925.1 Ktedonobacterales bacterium
GCATACGACGCGGCGCATGATCTTCTTTTATGCCGTGGCGCTCGTCAACGTGCTCTCGACGCTCCTTCCGGTCTGGCCCGGACGATTCCACACGCTCCGAGCCGACTTCCCTGTGTCGGTCATCCTGTTGGCGCAGCACATCACGCTCTTCATCGGCATCACAATGTTGCTGCTGGCGTTCCCGGCGGCGCGGGGACACCGGCGCGCCGCGAAGCTGCTGATGCTCTGTGGCGTCGTCGCGGTGTTCGCTAACCTGCTCAAAGGACTGGACGCCGAAGAAGCGGTGCTGAACATCGCCCTGCTGGCGGTGCTCTGGTCGTCGCGCAACCAGCTGCAATCCCTACCGGTGCGCTACACCGTGGTGGATGTCGCGCGGCTCGCGGTGTTCATGCTGCTGATCCTGCTGGCGTATAACGTGGTCGGCGAGGCGATGCTGGACGGCCTGCGCCTGATGATGAAGCGCGGCCGGGTGATGTTCCCGTGGGCCGCGCACTTCGAGCATACACTGACGGCAAAATTGCCACTCCAATTGCATTTTTTCGGGCAGACCCAGGTCGCCCTGCCGCTGTTTCTGCTGGCGGTTTTCCTGATCTTTTCCTGGAACTCGCTGATTCGCCAGCGCGCGGACGGGGCATCGGGTGATGTGTACGCGCGCTTCGGTCGGGCGTCGCACAATTCGCTAGCGTATGTCGCCCGGCGCGGTGATGTGGACACATTTGTGGACGCCGGCGGCCGCGGCGCGATTACCTATAAGCTCGTCGGGCGAGTCGCCTTGCAGGTCGGCGCCATTCTGGCGCAGCCGGAGGACCGCGAGGCGGTGTATCGCGGCTTCGTGGCGTTCTGCGACAAGGAGCGCCTCGTGCCCGCCGCCGTCGCGCTCTCCCACGAGGAGCGGCCCATCGCGCGCGCCTGTGGGATGCGCACGCTCAACGTCGGCACGGAGGCGATTGTTACACTAGCCGACTTCTCCGTGGACCGGCTCATCAAGAAGATGCGCTGGGCGCAACGCTCGCTCAGCAAACGTGGATTCCACTGTGAGATTCTCTCGGCGGCGGAGATCGTGACGTCCCTGCGCCTCGCGCTGGACCACATAGACGCGGAGTGGCGCGATAGTCGTGGCGGCGAGTCGCATGGCTTCAGCATGACCCTCGGGCGCTTCCCGACGCACGCCGATCCGGAGTGCCTCATCGCTATTATGCGCGACGAGCATGAGCAGCCGGTGGCGTATCTGACCCTGCTGCCTGGCGGCGAGGGGCTCTACTCGCTGGATCTGACGCGCCGCACGCATGCCGCGCCGAACGCCGCGATGGAGTTCCTGATGATGGAGGCGCTCACGCAGCTCAAGCAGCGAGGGGCCGCGCAGGTCAGCCTGAACTTCTCGACGATGTCGTCGCTGGCGTCCAGCAAGAGCGGGAACGCCGCGCTCAAGCTGGTGGGCCGCGTCTTCCAGCTTGGCACGCTGGAGGCGTTCAACGCGAAGTTCCGCCCGGACTGGGTACCCCGCTACACCGCCTTCCCGTCGCTCTTCTCCTTCCCGGACGTGGCCTACGCGATTCTGAAGGTGGAGGGCGTGGACAAGATGGTTGTCAACGCGGCCAAGCGCAGTGTGCGCCGGCGCCTGCATCCCGCGGCGGGACAGGGCGTGGACGCGCGGATGAACCCGGAGAGCGTCGTTTCGCTGTGAGGCTCCGCGCATGGAACTGGTGGAACAGGTCCTCGAAGGGGAGCTACAGGGCGTCGCGGTGGGTCCAGTGAGGCGCGCGGCGTGCGGTGTGCTCGTGCTGGCGGGATCCAGCGGGCGCGTGGATGTGGCGCGGGCGCGGCTGCTGGCGCGACACCGTGCGTTGGCGCTGGCGCTGCGCTGGTTCGGCGGCCCAGGGCAGCCCCCCGGAATCTGCGAGGTACCGCTGGAGACGTTCACCGGCGCGGTGGATTGGCTGTGTGGGCAAGGCGTGAAGCGCGTTGGACTACTCGGCCTCTCGAAGGGCGCGGAGGCGGCGCTGCTCGTGGCCTGCTGTGACGCGCGGATCGGCGCGGCGGTCGCCATCTCGCCGTCGTCGGTGGCATGGGCGAATGTCGGAGCCGGCGCGGATGGACAGAGCTACCCCTATCGCTCATCCTGGACGTGGCAGGGTGAGCCGCTGCCCTTCGTCCCGTATGATGAATCGTGGTCCGCGAGCCAGACACAAGGGCCGGTCGCGTACCGCTCGTTGTATGAGCGGAGCCTTGCCGCGTTCCCGGAGCGGGCGCTGGCGGCGGCGATTCCCATCGAGCGGACGGAGGCGCGGACGCTGCTGATCGCGGGTGGGGATGACGAGATGTGGCCGTCAGCGTCGTTTGCGGCGGCGCTGGCGGAGCGGAGGCGCGCGGCGGGCCGGCAGATCGAGGTCATCGCGGAGCCGCGAGCCGGACACCGGCCGCCATTCCCAGAGGAACCAACACCCGGCCCATCGGCCACCTATCGCTATGGAGGGTCGCCAGAGGCCGACGCGGCGCTGGGAGCCGCCGCCTGGCCGCGTACCCTGGACTGCCTTGGGCTGCCCCGGTAATGCGACCGATTCCGGCGAGCGCACAGAACCTCACCTCCCGACCCTGTTCCCAGTGGGGAAGAGGTGTCCTCATCCCCCCACCCCTGCCCCTCGCGAGGGGAAGGGGAGCCAGCGTCGTGGCGTTCCGGCGAGGCTTCCGTTCCCCCTCGCCCGCGCACGGGACACGACGGCGCGAGCGGCGCAGCCGCGAGGAGCAACGCCCGGCGTTGCGCAGCCGACGCCTGAGCCGCGGCGGGGGATAGAGGGTGAGGACAGTTATTCCAAATACCGAAACGAATCTGTTATGACAGCCGCCGCAAGCGTCATCACCTGCCACCCAATGGGCGCGTTGTCGGCGCGCCGGCGGGGCGAGGATACTCGGCGGGGCAGGGCCGCTCCTGCCGCGCGAGGAGGAGGACGCGGCCATCGTCGAGGGGCGGGATCGCAATGGGAATGGGATCGAGCAGGCGCGCGGCCAGGGTGTGGGCGGCGCGACGACCGGCGACAAGCTCCTCGGCGAGGTCCCCCTTCTTCGGGAAGACGCAGAGACCGCCTACGCGCGCGAACGGGCAACAGTATTCGAGCAGGGTTGGCAGAGCGGCCACCGCCCGCGCAGTCACCAGATCGTAGCGCCCACGCTGCCCCAGCTTGCGCGCCAGCTCCTCCGCGCGCCCCGCGAGCGGCCGCACATTGCGCAACCCAAGCTCGGCGCACGCCGCCTCCTGGAAGCGCACCTTCTTCGCCGTCGCCTCCAGCGCCGTGACACGCCAGTGAGGGAACGCGATGGCCAGCGGCAACGCGGGGAAGCCCGCGCCGCTGCCGACATCCAGCGCGCGCAGGCTCGCCGCCCGCCGCTCCGCCGGAACGGCCAGCGCGCAGGTCAGCGAATCCAGGAAGTGCCGAGTGACAATCTCCTCCGGCGCGGTGATCGCCGTCAGATTGACGCGCGCGTTCCACTCGATCAGCAGGTCGCGCAGGCGCGCGAAGGCGTCAAGCTGGCTGGCGGTGAGCGGAACACCCAGCGCGGCGGCTCCTTCGGCGAGCGCCGCCAGGCTCTTGATCGGCTTCTCCTCCCCCTCTCCTCGTGGGAGAGGGGGCTGGGGGGTGAGGTCCGCCTCTGGCTTCCCCTCTCCTCGTGGGAGAGAAGGCTGGGGGGTGAGGTCCTCCCCACTAGTGGACATGCTTGCTCCGGTGGGTGAGGTAATCTATCAGGATGTACTCGCCCATGTTGTCGGGGCTGACGTAGAAGGCGCGTCCGTGGTTGACGGTCGCCATCTGGTTGACGAAGTGTTTCAGGTACGGCTCGTCGGAGAGCATGAAGACGTTGACGACGATGCCGTCGCGCTGGCAGCGCTGGGCCTCGCGCAGCGTCTGCAGTTCCGCGTTGGGGTCCGGCGGCCACTTGAAGCGCCAATGCCCGTAGTCCAGCCACATCGTCGGCCCGCCGTCGGTGATCATCAGGATCTCTTTGTTGACGCTGTGCGAGCGCGCGAGCAACTGGCGAGCCAGCATCAGCCCGTGGACCATGTTCGTGCCCTGGATGCTGTCCCATTCGCTCACGTCAACAAGCTCCTCCGGCTTGAACTCGCGGGCGAAGTTCGAGAAGCCGACGAGGTGCAACTGGTCGCGCGGGAACTGGCCGCGTATCAGCGCCTCCAACGCGATGGCGACCTTCTTGGCGGGCATCCAGAGATCATTCTGGAGCATGCTGTAGCTCATGTCGAGCATGACGACCGTGGCGGATTGCGTGATGTGCTCGGTGCGGTAGACCTCGAAGTCCTCCCCGGTGAGGGTGACGGGCGTACCCCGGCCATCGCGCTGGACGCCGTTCATCACGGTGCGCTCCAGGTGCAGGTGGAACGGGTCGCCGAAAACGTAGGGTTTCGTCTCGTCGGAGCGCTCGCCGCCGTAGCCGCGCTCGGGCAGGCGATGCTGGCCGAAGCCGTCGCGTTTGAGTTGGGCGAAGATGTCTTCGAGCGCCTTCTGCCCGATACGCCGGATGCCGCGCGCGGTCATCTCATAGCGATCCTCGCCGCGCCGGATCAGCCCCTCGTCCTCCATCTGCTTGAGCAAGGCTTGCAGGTCTTCCATTGCCTGCGCCTCCTCGTCGCCGACAAGCTCGCGCATCTTTTGCGGGTCCAGCGCGTCAATGTCGCCGGTGCGGCGGGCCTCGCGCAGTTGATTGTCCAGCTCGTCCATCGCTTGCAGGGTACCCATCAGGCTCATTGCCTCGGTGAGTGAGACGGGTTCGTCGCCGGTGAGGTTGAACTTGGTGCGCGCGCCGGAGGTGGGGGAAACCATCTCCAGATTCATGGCGAGCTCGGCGAGGTCCACGCGCAGGCGGTCGTCGCCGATGAGCTGCTCGACCATATCGCGCAGTTGCGAACGCTGGTCCGGGGTCATGCTGTCCATGACGGCCTGCATCGCCATCTGCTGCCGCTGCAACTGCTCGACAAGGTCATCCAGGGTGTTGATACCGGGGCCGAAGAAGTCGCCGTACTTCTGCATGAAGCTGTCGAAGTCAGGTTCGCCGCCCTCGGCGCGTTCGCGCAGCATCTGGTTGAGCTCGCGCACCATCTCGCGCATGCGCGTCATGTCCTCCGGAGACATGTTGGAGATGGCCTGTTGCATGCCCTGGAAATACTGCTGCATCACCTGTTGCTGGAGCATCGCCAGCAGCTCCTGGAACTCCTGACGGGCCTGCTCGTCCATGAAGTCGTAGTCGGAGAGCTGCTTGATCTGGCCGGCGGGGTCGCCGGGAAGCTGTTCGAGGAACTGAAGCTTCTTGTTGGCGATGTTTTCGAGCATGCGGCGCAGCGCGTCCGGGTCCATGCCCTCCGGCGCGCCGGATTGGCTGGATTGGCCGCTCTCGCCACCTTCGCCACTCTGCCCAGATTGTCCCTGCTGGCCCGACTCTGCGCGTTGCCCCTGCTGGCCGGCCTGTCCCTGCTGGCCGGATTGCCCTTGCTGGCCCCGCTGGCCCCGCTGGCCGGACTGTCCCGGTTGCCGGAGTTGCCGCGATTCAGCGTTTTC
>DATEGV010000196.1:0-18661 GCA_035279925.1 Ktedonobacterales bacterium
GAAGTCGTGGTTCCATCCGCTGGGCACCAATACCAATGGACAGGATATTCTGGCGCGGCTGATGGCGGGACTGAACATTTCGGTCGAGCTGGCGCTGATGGTTGAGGTCGTGGACATCAGCCTGGGCATCTTCTTCGGCACGCTGGCGGGGTGGTACGGTGGCTGGCTCGGCGTTGCGCTCGACCGCTTCACCGACATCATGTTCTCATTCCCCAGCCTGCTGCTCATCATCCTCATGGGCATCACGCTTGGCCCGCTCTTCGACAAGTGGTTCCACCCGGAAATCTTCGCGCGCATGATGCTGCTGACGCTGGCCATCGGGTTGATCGCGTGGCCGCTGATGATGCGCTTCGTTCGCGGCCAGACGTTGAACCTGAAGGGTCAACAGTTCGTTGAAGCCGCGCGGACCGTCGGCACGAGCGACTTCAAAATCATCTTGCGCCACATCATCCCGAATCTGCTCAGCATCGTGATCGTGGCCTCGACGCTCGATATGCTCACCACGATTGTCTCGGAGGCCGGCATCAGTCTGCTGGGTGTGGGTATTCGACCACCCGGCACGAGCATCGGCCTGATGATCTCGCAGGCGTTCACCGCGCTGGACAACCTCTCGACGGCGTCTGAACTGATCTTCCCGTGTTTGACGCTCGTGATCGTCGTGGTCTGTTTCTCGTTCGTCGGTGACGGCGTGCGCGACGCGTTCGATCCACGCACCAAGGATTAGGGGGAACGATTGCCGTTCGATGGGCGCGTCTCATACAGTGGGAGGCGCCCGCGCGGTGAAAGCAAATCCGACGACTCGCCAGTGATGGCGGCGTCCACACGACACGACAAACGATTATTGGCGTTTCACCGAGCGAGGCGTCGGTTGGCGCAATCCAACGGTCCGCTCGGTGGGCGAACGGTAGAGGCGGGAATGGCACAACAGATTACTGAAACCCCTTTTCAGCCGGCTCAGACGGGGCAACGGCTGCTCGATGTCAAGAACCTGCGGACGCACTTCTTCACCCGTGGCGGTGTGGTGAAGGCCGTCGAGGACGTCTCATTTTACCTGGATGAAGGCGAGACGCTTGGCATCGTCGGTGAGAGCGGCTCCGGCAAGAGTGTCACGTCGCTCTCGGTGATGCGACTGATTGATCGGCCCGGCAAGATTGTTGGCGGACAGATTTTCTTCAAGGGTGAAGATGTCCTGGCGATGCCGGAGAGTGATCTGTATGAGTTGCGCGGCGGCAAGATTGCGATGATCTTCCAGGATCCGATGACGAGCCTGAATCCCGTGTTGACCATCGGGTTCCAACTCTCGGAAGCGATCAAAGTTCACCTCAACATGGATGACCGCACAGCCTGGAACCACGCCGCGGAGATGCTGGACCGCGTGCGCATTCCAGAGGCGCGTCGCCGCCTGACGAGCTATCCCCATGAGTTTAGCGGCGGCATGCGCCAGCGCGTGATGATCGCTATGGCGCTCTCCTGCAATCCGCAGCTTTTGATCGCGGATGAGCCGACGACGGCGCTGGACGTGACGATTCAGGCGCAGGTGCTCGATCTGATGAAGGGCCTCTCCCAGGAGTTCCGCACGGCGACGATGCTGGTGACACACGATCTGGGGGTCGTCGCGGGCACCTGCGACCGCGTCAACGTGATGTATGCCGGTCGCATCGTGGAGACGGCGCCTACGCGCGAGCTCTTCAAGACGCCGGCGCACCCGTATACGCAGGCGCTGCTGGCGGCGGTGCCGCGGCCCGACAGCCAACGCGGCTCCAAGCTCGCGGCAATTGGTGGGCAACCGCCAAACCTGGTGAACCTGCCGCCGGGTTGTCCCTTTGCTCCACGTTGCCGCAAGGCGCAGCCCCGCTGCCGCGAATCCCTGCCGCCCCTGGAGACCGTCGGGCCGGAGCAGAAAGCAGCCTGTTTCTTTCCGTATTGATTTCGAATGTGCCGCCGCCCGCTGACTCGGAGCCTTTTTCGAGCGTGGCGCGCGGCACGGCGCTAAGGGAGCATGCCAGTGGCGGCAGAAGTCTATCAGCCGGAGACCCCGGCGAGCGTTCCAAGTGACAATCTGATTACGGTTCGCGGCATCAAGGTGCATTTCCCCATTCGTGGCGGATTGATGAACCAGACCGTCGCGGCCGTCAAAGCGGTGGACGGGGTAGACCTGGACATCAAGCAGGGCGAAGTGCTCGGGCTGGTGGGCGAGAGCGGCTGCGGCAAGTCCACCTTGGGCCGCGCGATCTTACAGCTTATCAAGCCGACGGCCGGTGAAGTGTTCTTCGACGGCGCGGACCTCGTCAGGCTCAGCCCGTCTGAACTGCGCCGCAAACGCGCTGACTTGCAGATGATCTTTCAAGATCCGTACAGTTCGCTGGACCCGCGCTTTACGATTGGCCGCATCATCAGCGAACCGCTGAACAATTACAACCGTGGAACCACGACCGAGCGCCGCCAGCGGGTCCGCGATCTGTTGCAAGTCGTCGGGCTCAACCCGAATATGGAGAATCGCTACGCGCACGAGTTCAGCGGCGGCCAGCGGCAACGCATCGGTATCGCGCGAGCGCTGGCGCTCAATCCGCGGTTCATCTTCGCCGACGAGCCGATCTCCGCGCTGGATGTCTCGATTCAGGCGCAGGTGTTGAATCTGCTGGCGGACCTGCAAACGGAGTTCAACCTGACCTACCTGTTCGTGGCGCACAATCTCTCCGCGATCAAGCATGTGAGCTCGCGCGTCGCGGTGATGTACCTGGGCCATATCGTGGAACTCGGCAGTGGTGATGATGTGTATGCGGAGCCACAGCATCCGTACACCATCGCTCTGCTCTCCGCCAGCCCCGTGCCGGACCCGGAGCTTGAGGCGACGCGCAAACGCATCATTCTCACCGGCGACGTTCCCAGCCCGGTGAATCCGCCATCAGGCTGCCCATTTCACCCGCGCTGCTGGAAGGCGCAGGCGATCTGCCGGGAGGTGAAGCCGCCGCTGGAAGCGAAGCGGCCCGGACAGCTTGCGGCGTGCCACTTCCCCGGCGCGTAAGGGGGGCGACCTAACCCCCGGCCACGCGGAACCTAACTCCCCGGCCGCGCAGAACCTAACCCCCCAGCCCCCTTCCCTACGGGGGAAGGGGGAGCCAGAAGGGGGCGTAACTGGCGTTTCGGCTATCGCGCTTTACGTGGGGCGGCGCATCTGGTACACTAGAGTTGCGCGGACGCGGCGCGCTCGACAGCCCTGGTTCCGGTGACTGGCGCCGGACCTGCGACGTGTCCAAGTACCTTGGGACCCGCGAGACGCCAGGGCGCCAGTTTTCAGCCTGCGCCTCGCGTCTCTTGCGACGCCGTTTGTCGGCAGCGTGGCCGGCGGTCGGCGAAGACACCTCAATGAGGAGGACGCCCCGTGAAGCTTCGTGGTTTGCGCCAGGCCCGGCAGCGCAGTGGCCTGAGCATCAGCCAACTCGCCGAATTGACGGGACTGCGGCGTGACACCGTCACCCACCTGGAACACGGCAAGGAAGACGCGCAACCGTACGTCCTGCGTCGCCTCGCCGCCGCGCTCGGCGCGAGCACCGCAGAGTTGGTCGGCGTCTCCGTGCTCGAATCGCCGCCGGCGGAGTCCGCGTCTCGCACTCCGGTGATGAACGGTGGCGGCTCACCCCTCTACACCAAGCCGGCGTAGCACGCTCCGCGCGGTCGCTTTGCCTCGCGTTCATGAATGATCGGCGCGCACTACCACTCGGCAGGGCGCAGCGTCATATGAAGTCCTGATCATACCAACTTTGCCTCGGTAGTTGTAGTTTTCGGGAGGGTCACGGCCCTCGCCGCAGCGCCTCGTCCGCCCTCGCTGCTGCGGCATCCGGCTCGGCGGTCGTCTCTCGGGGCTCCGCCGCCCGGCGGGTCGCGACGCCGCGCGCGACGCCAGCCGTAACCCGTCCCGTACTACCCACTGAGCGCCCTCGCCGACGTGCGCCGCGGGAGTTCGAAGAGGCGCGAGCGGGCGGCGGCCCCCCCTATCACCGACCGGGGCGCAGACCGCTGCGGCGCACCCCGATGGTCGGGGCGATGCGGAAATGCGGAGGTGGGCATGGGCGCGGCGCTAACGACGGAGCGGGCGGCGAGGGTGTCGCCGCGCTTCATGGCCCGGGTGGCCGGCGTCTGCCAGATGCTCGAAGGGACGGCGTCGGCGGGCGGCCAGGTGGTCATCCTCGGCGGCTTCGTGGTCGCGGGCGACGCCGCAGCGACCGCAGCCAACATCCTGGCCCGCGAGCCGCTCTTTTGGCTGGGGTTCGCGTTCTCCCTCCTCGGGGTCGCGTTCCACCTGGCGTGGGCCTTCCTCTTCTACGAGCTGTTCAAGCCGGTGAGCCGCACCGTCGCGGGGCTCGCGGCGTTCGTCATCCTCGTGGGATGCGCGCTCCAGGCCGTCGCGGCCCTCCTGTACCTCGCCCCCTTGCTGGTCCTACGAGGCGGGAGCGCCGTGAGCGCGTTCTCGGTGCAACAGGCGCAGGCCTTGGCCCTCCTCTTCCTCGAGTTGAACGCTCGGGCGTACGACATCTACCTCGTCTTCTTTGGCCTCTGGTGCGTGCTGATCGGCTACCTCATCGTCCGCTCGACCTTCATGCCGCGCATCATCGGCGTGCTCCTGGCGCTGGACGGCTTGGGGTGGGTGACCTACCTGTATCCACCGCTCGCAACCGCCATCTATCCCGTCATCGCCGTCGTCGCTGCCCTCGGAGAATTCCCCCTGCTCCTCTGGCTCCTGGTGATCGGCGTGAATGAGCAGCGCTGGAAGGCGCAGGCGGGCCAGGCGGGGGCGTCCATCGGCGCGTGAGGGCGGTCATCTCCACCGCCGACCCGCCACCCACCACCCGAGTCTAGCACGCCCGGAGCCGGCGATACCAACCCGCCTCCGTTCGCTAAAGAATGTACCGACCAGACCGCAGGTAGTCGGGGCATTGCGGGAGTCCAAACTACAACTACCGAAACCAATCTGACATCAGTTCTCGCGGCCATCAATGGCCGGCGCACGAGATGGGAGAGGGCAGACGACCGCCGTGTACGCCGACACCCCAGCAGGATTTGGGATCACTCATCCCTGCCGGGGTCGGAGTATTGGGTGGGGTGTGGGTAGAGGTCGGCGTTCGGTCCGCGTGGGTCCGGGTGGCGCGGATCAGAGAAACGCGGGTTCGAGAGCGGGCCCGCCTGCCGGCGCGGATACTCGCTGGGTGGCCGGCGCGAGAGTGGGCCGCTGGTGAGCGAGGGGTATGACGGCGAGGGGGGCAGCGGGGTGGTGGTCCCGCGCGGGAGCACACGGGTCTGCGCGCCCTTCTCCACGCCGTTGCCTGGCGCTCCCCTGAATTCGTCCGCGCGACCAAACAGCGACGAGCTGAGGGTTGGCATCGGCTGTGTGCTCATCTCCGACGTCGCCTGCTCGCTGGTGTCCAGGAGCGGCGCGACGGGGGGCGGGTTCAGTTCGCCGAGCCGGAACACGTTGATCGCGCTGAGCAGGGACTGCGCCAGCTCGACGAGGGGATCCATCGAGGAGCGCATCTGCTCCATGCCGTCGCGGGTCTGCGCGGTCACATGCGCGATTTCGGTGATGGAGCGTGAGACCATTGTCGCGGCTCCGGCCTGCTGGGTCGCGGTGTCGTTCATCGTGCGAATAGATCGGGCGATGCGCTGCGTGACAACGTCCACGGCCTCCAGCGCTGAACCGGCCTGCGCGGCGTATTCGGATTGCAGCACGACCTGTTGTGTGCTGTGCTCGATGGCGACGGCGACGCCGTTGATGTCGGTCTGGATGCTTTTGATGCGAGCGTGAATCTGTTTCGCGGCCTCAGCGCTGCTGCTGGCAAGGTTGCGAATCTCCTGGGCGACGATGGCGAAGCCACGGCCGTGCTCGCCGGCGCGCGCCGCTTCGATGGCGGCGTTGAGCGCCAGCAGGTTCGTCTGGCCGGCGAAGTCGGAGACCATCTGTACAATCTCGCCGATGTCCTGCGCGTTCTCGCCGAGGCGCTTGATCTTCTTTACGGATTGCAGCGCCATCTCGCGCACGGCGTGCATGCCCTCGGCGGCGTGTTCCGCGGCTTCACGGCCCACGTTGGAGATTTCGATGGCCTCGTGGACGACGGCGCTCGTGGACTGCGCGATGCCGGCGATATCGGCGACGCTGGCGGCCATGCCTTCGACGGCGCGGGACACATCAAGGATGTGATACGCCTGTCGCTGCGCGCTTTCGGCCAGGGTAATCGCCGCCGTACGCATGTCGCCGGCGTTGGCGTTGACCACCTCGCTGGCCGAACGCACCTCCGTGAGCAGGGCGTTGAGCGACTGGAGGACGGCTTGCAGGGATTCCGCGATCGGTCGCAGCGTGGTCCCGCCGAGCTGGATACGCACGTCGAAGTAGCCCTGGCGCACCTGTTCGAGCTGGAAGAGCAGCTCGAATAGCCCGCTCTCGAGGGCGCGACGCTCCTCATCGCGCTCCTGGAAGAGGCGCGCGGTATCAATCGCGAGCGCCGTTTGGCTGGCGAATAGCTCGATGATTTCGATGGTTTCAAGCGTTGGGAGCTTGCCATCTTCCGGCTGATCGAGCGAGAGGATGCCAAGCAGGCGATCTTCGCCAGGACTGACGAGCGGGACCAGCAGCACATCTTCAGGATGCCAGGCGTCGGGCGGACGCTGGGCGTTGGGCGGTAGGGGCGTGTAGACGGTCACGCCTTCGACGCCCTCGAAGAGATGCTTGTAGTTGTGGCTGATGAAGTACGATTGGCTGATGCAGAACTCGGGGCGCATGACGGCCAGCAGGCGAGACGCGATTGGCGGCATCTCGGCGAGGCGGGCGCGCTCGGCTTCGGTGAGGCCAACCATCGCGGCGATCTCGACGCGCTCGCGCCCAGGGAAAATGAGATTGATGACGGCGACGTTGAAGCCGAGGGTGGCGCTTATGGATTCGACGACCTGCGTGAGGATGTCTTCCAGCTTCATCTCCGCGCGCAACGTGGTTCCCAGACGCACGATCTCTTTGATCTGTCGCGTTCTGCGTTCGATGTCGCGGTCGGTCGAGCCGCGCCGCACCCAGTTCGTGACCATACCGCGTTCTCCCCACCATGCCGCCAACCGCTGAGTTCGCGCTATCCGCGCCCGGCGCGTGTGTGTAGCGCCCAGCATAGCATATGAGCGCCGGTTGCACAATCGCCGCGCGAACGAGCGGAGACTCCCTGCTGCGCTTCCAATGGGCGAGTTTGCATTCGCCCACCCGCTGTGGCGTACTCTCTATGGGTGACGCGCGTTGCGCAGCGCACGCGCCAGCAAAGGAGAAACACGCATGTCCAGTCCAACGGGCGGGCCGCCACCGGTCAACACACCGCCGACCACGACACCGAGCGGTTTGCAATATGTGGATGTCGTCCAGGGCGGCGGCGCGGAGGCGCAATCGGGGCAGCGGGTGACGGTCCACTATACGGGCTGGCTCACCAACGGCACGAAGTTCGACAGCTCGCGCGACCGCAACGATCCGTTTCAATTCGCGCTGGGCGGCGGGCAGGTGATCCAGGGATGGGACCAGGGTGTCGTCGGGATGCGCGAAGGCGGGCAGCGCCGGCTCATCATCCCCGCCAACCTGGGCTATGGGGCGCGTGGCGCGGCGGGCGTGATTCCACCGAACGCGACGCTGAACTTCGATGTGGAGTTGCTCAAGGCGCGATAGTTGGCGCGCGACGAGGAGAAAATCTATGGCAAAGCAGTATCGGGCCGCGGAACAGGCGATTGACCCGAACAAACAGTATCAGGCGACGTTCCACACCTCGCGCGGCGACTTTGCCGTCGAGCTGTTCGCCCGGCAGGCGCCCATCACCGTCAACAACTTCGTGTTTCTGGCGCGGGACGGCTTCTACGACAACACGACGTTCCATCGCGTCATTAAGGGCTTCATGGCGCAGGCGGGCGACCCGACCGGCACGGGAACGGGCGGCCCTGGCTACAAGTTCAACGACGAGCCGGGCGCGCTTGCGATGAAGCATGAGGGCGCCGGCACGCTGAGCATGGCGAACGCCGGTCCCAACACCAACGGCTCGCAGTTCTTCATCACCTTTGGGCCGACGCCGCATCTCAACGGCAAGCATGGCGTCTTCGGCCGGGTCGTCTCCGGGATGGATGTGGTGAACAGTATCCGCGAGCGCGATCCGGGACGCGACCGCCAGCCCGGCGACACTATCCTGAGCATAGACGTGAGCGAGCGGTAGATCGTTGGCGCCGACCTTCGCCGTCATCGCCGATGTACACGGCAATCTGCCCGCGCTCGAAGCCATCCTGGCCGATGTGGCGGCGCTGGCTCCGGATCGTGTCGTCTTCGCGGGCGACTTCGTCAATCGCGGGCCACAGAGCGGCGCGGTGATGGCGCGTGTCCGCGCGCTCGACATTCCCGCGATCAGCGGCAACCACGATACGTGGCTCTGCGCGCTGGCGCGTGGGCTGGCGCGTCCTCCGGACTGGGAGACGCCCTGGTGGACGCCGGTGCGGCTGGCAACAGCCGAATTGACGGCGGACGACGTGCGCTGGTTGGAGGCGCTACCAGCGACGATGCGGCTGGAGCTGCCGAGCGCGCCGGCGGCGCTCATCGTCCACGGTAGCCCGCGCCACTCACGCGAGGGGATGGGCCGCATGCGCACGGACGCGGAGGTGGCGGAGTCGCTGGCGGGGGTGGATGAGACGACGGTGATCGGCGCGCACATCCACTATCCATATGAGCGCCGTGTGGGCGGCGTCCACGTGGTGACGGTGGGCGCGGTGGGCTGCCCCTTCAATGGCGATATCAACGCGCAGTACGGCGTCTTTCGCTGGGATGGCGCGGAGTGGCGGTTCGAGCATCGCAGTGTCGCGTACGATCACGAGCCGGTGTATGCGGCATGGCGCGCGGGCGGCTATCTCGCGGACGGCAGCCTGGCTTCGGAGCTGATGCTGCGGGAGCATCAGACGGCGCGGACGCAGTATGTGCCATTCTGGGAGTGGTGCATGGCGCGTGGAGCCGAGATGACGCGGGAGCAGCTTGCGGTGTTCCTGGCCACACGCGAGCCGTTCCGGCCGCCGCCGACACATGGCGCGAATGGATAAATGGCGCGAAAAAACCGCCAGCCAGAAGGCCGGCGGCTGGGAAATGGTGGGCGATGAGGAGCTCGAATCCCCGACCTCCACGATGTCAACGTGGCGCTCTAACCAACTGAGCTAATCGCCCGGGTACGATGACAGTGTAGCATTCCGCCTCGCCGCCGTCAAGCGCGACGAGAAGCAGGGAAGCGCCTGGATTGGCGCCCGACGCCATGTTACCGCCGGGACCCTAAAGCGTTGCACATTCTAAGGACGGTCACTCCACGCGTCGGCGAACACGCCACGCGGGTCCACGGGGAACATTTAGAAACAGTACGGTCCGCCATTCTTGGCTGCGCCTGACGGCCGGACGTAAGGTTCCTTGCTGGATGTGTGTTCGACGCGGTGAAGTTGCTACCGTTGCGCGCGTACCTCAACCGTTTCTTGACACAACACGATGGGGTGTTGACGTGACAAGTTGGCGTCCGGTGAGTTACGATAGGAGCAACTGCGGAGGCCAGGTCCACTCTGGACTCCCACGGCGACGACACGACTCCTCACACTCTTCCACGCGGCGCAAGGCGCCCATTCATCGCTTGCTTGCTCGGCTCTCCTGCCCGACGCGCGCCTCCCGAGTCCATTCAAGGGGCTCGCCAAGCGTGCGCTCTTCCGGTACGATGGAGCCGTTGGTCATAAACGTTGCTTGTAGATGAAGGAGGGTAGGATTCAGCGCGCCTTGATGCGCGCCTCCGCTCCCTGAATGGGGATGAACAGGGGCGAGTGATGATGTGGGAAATCTTGCCAACGCAAGAGCAGGGAACTTAGTGTGGCGCGAAACAGCATGCCGGCGATGTGGTCAGGCGTGCGAGCGACCTATGACGACTTCGTATCCCCAACGAGGCGGATCGTCGCTCAGGTGAGGCGTTACATAGAAAAAGGTGCACTGAGTTGATGCGAAACAAGAAGCGAATACTGGTGCTCGGCTTGAGCAGTATCGCGGTCTTCAGCATGGTGGCCGCCTCCGCGCTCTTTCTGACGAGCGGTGGCGCGAAAGCCGCATCGCGGTCGAACGCCAATGCGGGAACAGGCATCTCGCCGCAGCAGGTGATGAGTTCGGCACACGCCCACCATCTGGGCGGCGTCATTTCCGCGCAAGCCACTACTGTGCGTGGCGCACAAACCAATTCCTCGGCCTCCGCACCACCGTTCGACGGCACTCCCCCGCTGCTTTTCCATGGATCAGCAGGCGCGGCTAGCTGTAGCTTCACGCCCTGCGACAACGGCAACGTCCTGATGACGGAATCTACCGGCCCGCTGGTCGTCGTGCCGATCTACTGGGATCCGTCCGAGTCGATATCGGCTTCGTACAGGGACATCATCAACGACTATCTCGGTAATGTGGCGAAGGACAGCGGCCACAACAACAACGTGTTCTCGGTGTCGAACGAGTACTACGGCAACAACGGGCAGATCCGCTATCACATCAAGCTCGGCGACGTCATTACGGACACCAACCCAATTACCAGCGGCTGCACGGTGGATTCGGCTGATACGACCGGGGTCTACCCAGACGGCTCGGGCTACAGCGCCTGCGTCGATGACGCCCAGCTCCAGGCAGAAATCGACAACGTCACCGCGGCCAACAGCCTGCCGCACGACCTCAGTCACATCTACGTGGTGTACCTGCCCAAGGGCGTCGAGTCCTGCTTCAATTCCGGCTCGACGACCTCGACCGCCGGCGGACAGGCCTGCACGATCAACCACCAGCCGACTGCGGCGTACTGCGCGTACCACAGCACGGACAACAACAACGCCGTGTACGCGAACATGCCTTACCCGACCTACCATTCGCCCCAGTCGACAGTAAGGTTCACGTGCGGTAGCGACGCCAGAGTTGCCGGATTCGGCCAAATCGAGTCGCCAAACGGTAACCCCGACGCCGACGTCGAGATCAGCCCCACGAGCCATGAGATCGCCGAGTCGATCACCGATCCGGACGTGCAAACCGGTTGGTACGACTCCTCCGGCTTCGAGAACGGCGACGAGTGCGCCTACATCTACGGCCCGACGCAGGGCACGGCCGGCGCCCTCTACAACCAGGTGATCCACGGCGGGCATTACCTGACCCAGGAGGAGTTCAGCAACAACCTCTACATCTTCTCCGGCGGTACCTCCGGGTGTATTCAGGGCACTCGGGCCAATCGCTAATCGCATCCCGGACCACGGGCTGCGCGTGAGCATGGGCCGCGACCTGACCGCAGATCCAGTCTGCGCGTAGTCGTAGGCTGACGAATCCATGGGCGCCTCGGCGGGTGTCGGGATTTCCCGGCTCTCGCCGAGGCGTCACAGTCGAAGAGGTACAAGAGAATGCGACGTTTCAAATCCCGCCGTATGTTCGCGGTGGGTATGACCTTGCTGGTGGTGCTGGGTGTGGCCGCGAGTGTCTTCAGCGGTCTCATCGCGCTGCCCGCCAAGGCCGCAACGCCTGCCATCGTCTCGCATCCGGTCAGCGTTCACCCAGAGACGCAGCCAGCCGGCACGCAGGACAACGCCGTCTTTAGCTGCCAGACGAACCGTGGGCCAAGCAAAATCGTGTGCTACAGCCCGCAGCAGATGTACCAGGCGTACAACATCAACGACCTGCACAATTCGGGGATCAACGGCCAGGGCAAGATGATCGTCATCATCGAGGCCTTCCAGAATCCGCAGATTCAGACCGATCTATCCGCCTTCGATCAGGCATTCGGACTGCCCGATCCGACCCTGAATATCTACACCCCGAATGGCATGACGCCGTGGGATCCGAATAACGGCAACCAGACCGGCTGGGCCGGCGAAATCGCGCTCGACGTCCAGTGGGAGCACGCCATCGCTCCGGCGGCGACGATTGACCTCGTGCTGGCTCCTTCCAACCAGGACCAGGATCTGCTCAACGTCACCACGTGGGCGGTCGATCACAACATTGGCGATGTCATCTCGCAGAGCTTCGGCGAAAACGAGAACTGCGTTGACCCGACCCTCCTGAAGCAGGAGCACGCCGTCTTCCAGGCGGCCACCAACAAGGGCATGACGATCTTCGCGTCCTCCGGCGACCAGGGCGCCGCGCAGCAGACCTGCGACGGCAGTTCGTGGACGCAGGTGGCGAGCTCTCCGGCCTCTGATCCGCTGGTGACAGCGGTCGGCGCGACGGAGTTGTTCGCGGCGTATGATTGCAGCACCGCGCATCCATGCCCGCCGGATAGCCCGACGCCTGGCACGTACGATCATGAGATCGCTCTGAACGAGGCCCCCGGCCTGTACACCCAGGGGAGCTTCTCCACGGGTGGCGGGTACAGTGACCTGTACACTCGCCCTGGATGGCAGGTTGGCGTGGCGCACACGGCTGACGGCAAGCGTAGCGTGCCGGATGTCGCGTACAGCGGCGCTATCAACCACGGCGTGATCGCCTCGTGCGGTGTCTGCGCCGGCGTGAGCGGCCCCGCGTTCTTCGTCTTCGGAGGCACGAGCGCGGGCTCGCCACAGTGGGCCGGTCTGATCGCGCTCGCTGACCAGTCCGCCGGCCATCGCCTCGGGTTCATCAACGAGGCGATCTACAAGATCGGTCGGACCCCTGGCCAGGCGAAGAAGGTGTTCCACGACACGACCGTCGGCAACAACACCGTCGTCGAGTTCGACGCCAGCAACAACCCGGTGAACGTGCAGGGCTTCAACGCTCTGACTGGCTGGGACGCGACCACTGGCTGGGGTACCCCCAACGCCGGTGAGCTGATCCCCGCGCTGATCCGGTTCACCCACAGCAGCAAGCGCTAGTCGCCACGGCACTCGTTGTCGTAACGTCCGTTCACTACGCCGTCGCCTCCGGATGGGGGTGGCGGCGTCGGCGGCTTTTGCTCGGGCGACGATGCGCTAATTTGCGGTGACGGTCACGTCCTGTTCGACGGCGAATTTGGGGCAGACCGATCCCGCTTGGCAGACTACCGTGCCACCGAAGTAGAGTGTAGCGTTTCCGCGCGCCACCACGGAGAAGCGCCAGACGCAGACGTTCAGCCCCGCGTCATACCATCCGTTTGGCTGAGCGGGCGTCAGTGTGTGGTTCGGATCCTGAATGTTCAATACCCAGCGCATCTCCGGCTTCAACTGGACCACGACCGCCTGCCCCTGGCTCGCCGTGACCTGCTGCTCCATGGCGCTGACCCCATTCACGACGACCGCGCCGGTTGGGGTCGCGGCGTCTGCCGGCGCCTGCTTCACTGGGCAGCCGTTGAGCGTCGTAGTCACGGTGTTAGAGGGGAGCGCGCCGGTCCCGCCGGTGGAGGTGGTGGCTGTGGCCACGCTGGTCGTTCCGCCCGACGAACGGGTGGTCGCGCCACCGCGGTCCGCTCCAAGCGTGCCTGCCGTGCTTGCGCCGCACGCTGTCAGCAGCGAGAGAATCAGTACGCCGCCGAGCAGCGCGTAGCCATAATAGCGTCGGGTTGCCGAGGAGGCTCGCATGGTAGCATGCTCCCTTCTTGCGCACGGGGCGCAAACTGTTCTTCCTATTGTCACACATGCACCGCTTGTCACTACCCAAATGGCTCACCTTTCGTATGCAACGCCGTGACGCGCCTCAAGGTTCCCTTGACGCTCGTTCGTCGGAGCCGTAGTGTATGAGCACACACCAGGCGGAATGGGAATGGTGCGGTCATGAGCACAGTGAAGGGCAGACGACGAGATGACGAAACAAGTGCGACGCCGCTTCTGGCCGGAATCTGCATGTGCCGTAGTGGCTGCGCTACTCGCGGCGATCACTCTGATCAAGCGCGACTGGATCGAGGCGGTCTTCGGCGTGAATCCCGATGGCGGCAACGGTGGCCTGGAATGGCTGATCGTTGCCGCGCTGCTCGTCGCGACCGTCGCGCTGGGCTCGCTGGCCACCTACGAGTGGCGTCGGGCCGCTCGTGTCGCCTAGTTCCTGCCTGTTCCCGGGCAGCGCGAGGCGCAGGAACGCCTCCTTGGAGAACGAAACGCCGAGCTTCACACTTGTGGGGGTTCGGCGTTTCTCATTCTGTCGCATTTGTCGTATGGTGTTGACAACATTTCGCTGGCGGGTCTACCAGTGTGAAGGGCGCCATCGTGTCGCGTGAGATCGTCACTCGCACCCCGGAGGACACCATCCTGCGGCCGCGCTGGCCGTGGCGGGTGGTGGTCGCGGCGTGGGTACGGCGGCACAATACGGCGCTGATCGTTGTCGGCATGATCGCCAGCCTGGCCTACTATTACCTCATCCCCGCAAATCTGCTCGCGCTGCCTGGCCTGTTGGTCTTCTTCGCGCTGACCTGGCGCCGCCTGGACCTCGCGCTCTGCGTGTTGCCGCTCGCGTTCCCCTTCTGGTACGTTCCCAAGCGCTTCTATGGCTACCGCGTCCTGCCGCTGAGTGAGATCGGCTTGCTGGTGTGCCTGGCGGTGGCGCTCGCCCGCGAGACACGGCATGTGCGCGTCGGGCTGGATCACGCCCGCGTCTGGACACGGGCCTATCTGCTATGCCGTCGCGTAGGGGCTTGGCCCGTTGTGGGAGCCGCGCTGCTCTTTGTCGGGATGACGGTCGGTGTGGCCGTCGCCAGCTACCCGCATGTGGCGTTGCGCGCGTATCGCTGGGAGATCGCGGAGCCGCTGCTTTACGCGCTGGGCGTGCTGTTGTATGTGCGGGGCCGCGCCGCCCTGGGCCTGCTGCTCTGGTCATTTCTGGCCGCCGCAACCTTGCTGGCCGCGCTGGCGATTCTCCAGTCGCTCGCGATCCATCAGACGTTCTCGCCGCTGGCGCAGGGGAACCGGCTCGTCGCCTATGGCGCGGGACCGGGACCCGCTCCCGCCGCGACGGGCATCGTGCTGGGCAGTGGGAACAGCCTGGGCGCGTGGATCGAGCGGGCGTTGCCGCTGGCGCTGGCGCTTGGATTGCGCGGGCGCGGGGCGAGCCGGCGCAGCCAATGGGCGGCCTGGCTCTGCGCGGCCATCTGTTGCCTGGCGCTCTATTGGAGTGGTTCGCGCGGCGCATGGCTGGGCGCGACCGTCGGGTGCCTCGTGGTCGTGGTCGTCTACGCGCGTAACCGTTGGGTACCGCTGGCGCTTGGCGTGATCGTAGTGGCGCTGGCGCTGTGGCGGCGCGGGGTCATCTGGCAGGCGCTGCTCAATGGGCATCATGGCACCGGCTCGCTGCGTCTACTGCTCTGGCTGGCGGGGCTGAAGATGATCCGCGACCATCCGATTCTGGGCTTCGGCCCCGATCAGTTCCTCTACCACTACAGCTCGCTGTACACCGCGCATCCGTATTGGGTGACCAAGCTCAACGGCAAGCCGACCATCGCGTCTACCCAACCAACGCTGGCCCACCCACACAATCTCCTGCTCGAGCTGTGGATCAGCGGCGGGATACTCGCCGTCCTGGGGATGGCGGCATTGTTGTGGGCCTTCTGGCGGCGCTGCGCTCGTCTGTGGCGTGCCGTGGGCGCGGCGGCCCGCGACGAGCGCTCCATCTGGGCGGCCACGGTCGCCTTGGGGCTGGCGGGCGCGATGGCCGCGACGGTGGTACACGGCATGGTGGATAGCGCGTACTTCGTCCCCGACCTGGCGCTCATATTTTGGATGATGGTGGCGCTGCTGATTGGCCTGGCGCGTCTGGAGCCGGCGCGACGAAATATTTTGCGTCTCTCCCGCGAGAGTCCGGTGTGACGAGTAGCGAACGTCGAGGGGGAGGCCACACGATGGTGATAGAGGCGGCGCCGCTGGCTGAGTTCGAGAGCGTGACGGACGCGGCGCGGCGTGCAGTGGTCGTGACACGCGACACCATTGCCACGCCGAGCGTACACGTCTCGTGAGCGGAGACGCGCTTCCCACTGGAACCGTAGCGCAATCGCCGTCACTCTGGCGCCACCGTCTCTTTCTGCGACTCTGGACGGGGCAGACGATCTCGCTGATCGGCTCGCAGGTGACACTGCTGGCGCTGCCGCTGACCGCCGTGCTGACGCTGCGCGCGTCGGCGTTCCAGATGGGTGTGTTGCGCGCGTTGCAGTACGCGCCCGCGCTGCTGATCGGCCTCTTCGCCGGGGTGTATATTGATCGGTTGCGCCGGCGACCGATTCTGATGGGCGCGGATGTCGGGCGGGCGCTGCTGCTGGGGTCCATTCCGCTGGTGGCGGCGCTGGGCGCCCTGACGATGGGTTACCTGGACGGCATCGCGTTTCTCGTGGGCAGCCTCAGCGTGATCTTCGAGGCGGCGTACCTCGCCTTTCTGCCGACCTTGGTGGGTCGCGGGCAGCTTGTGGACGCGAACGGCAAGCTCGAAGCCAGCGCGTCGGTGTCGCGCATCGTGGGGCCGGGCTTCGCGGGCCTGCTCATACAACTGTTGACGGCGCCCATCGCCATCATCGCGGACGCCGCGTCGTTCGTCGTCTCGGTGGTGTTCCTACGGCTAGTGCGCGTGGATGAGCCACGGCCGGCTCCCGCGCGGCGGGGCGCGCTCTGGGGGGAGATCGGCGAAGGGCTGCGCTTCGTGTTTGGGCATCCACTCCTGCGCGCGACGCTCATCAGCTCCGGCGTCACGAACTTCTTTTCGGCGATCTTCAACGCGCTCTTCGTGCTCTATGCGGTGCGACAACTGGGCCTCAACGCGGCGGGCCTTGGCGGCATTTTCCTGGTCGGCGGGGTGGTCGGACTCTGTGTGGCGATGCTGGCGGGGCGATTCGCGCGCAGAGTCGGCCTCGGCCCGGTGATGGTGATAGGAATGTTTTTGCTTGCCAGCAGCGGCGGGATATTCGTCAGCGTCTCCGGTATCGGCGTCGTGACGATTGCGCTGCTTGCGCTTGCGGAGGCGCTCAGCGCGGCGGGCGACGCGCTCTATAACGTGACGGTCGCGAGCCTGCGCCAGTCATTGACGCCTGACCGGCTGCTGGGGCGTGTAGCGGCGAGCGCGCGCTTCGTGATCTGGGGCGCGCAACCCTTCGGCGCGCTCCTAGGGGGTGTGCTGGGCGAGACGATTGGTCTGCGGCCGACGCTCGCGATTGCCGTCGCCGGGTGGTTTGTGGCGTTTCTCACGCTCGTCACATCGCCGATACGTGGGCTGAGGAGCCAGCCAGCGGCCGTTTGACCACGGACACCGCACCCAAGCGCATCGGGGCTGACAAAGGAAGCAAAAGCTGCCTTGACAAGCGAGAGCCTTTCCAGTATCCTTGTTTAGGTCGTGGTACGACATATGGCTGAGCGGCGGGCCATCGTGGAAGGAGGCAGGACAGTGCCGCGCGGAGGTGGCAACCTTCGAGGGTCCCACAACAGATGAACCGCGTTCGCGAACACTCCATCCCGTTCAAGGTTGAACGAGCAGTCTTTAGTCTGCACAGGAGCGTATGTTGATGAAGCGATTCGCAGTCCACACGATTCCCATCCTCGTCGCCACGGTGCTTGCCTGCACGCTGGCCTTCGGCTCAACCGCCCATGCCGCCGCAGCAACTCAGGGCGCCATGCGGTCACATGGACATCACCACGCCGTGTATTTCCCCACGCGCCAACATTGGCAGAAGACTCACAGAGGGCATGTGACACCGTACTACACGCCTGGTGGATCGGGAGATCTCAGTTGGTACGGCGGTCCCGTCCAGGAGAACCCGGTCGTGTATGTGATCTTCTGGGGTTCCAACTGGGTCGGCTCGGATAGCGGCGCCGCCTCAGTGGTGCAGTCCTATTTCAACGACATGGGCAGCACCAGCTTCGAGAACATCCTCACCCAGTACTACGACAACTACGCGTACGTCGCCAACACGAACACCGTCGCGGGAGTATGGACTGATACGTCGAGCGCGCCCACCGACTCATCATGTGGCGGTCCGACGGTTGAGGATTCCAGCATCCAAAACGAAGTTGCCAACGCGATCAGCGCGAATGGGTGGCCTACCGACGGATCCAACGCCGCCTATTTCGTGTACACGCCCAGCGGCGATTACGTGAACAGTGGCGGTAGTTGCTCCGATACCGCGGGAGGATTCTGCGCCTACCACAATTGGTCCAGCTCCGTCGGCGTCGCGTATGCGGCGATGGCCTACCCCGTGGACATGAGCGGCTGCGGCATCCCTAGCTCGCCCAATGGGAACGCGGTTGGCGATGCGTTGACCAACGTGACCTCGCACGAGCAGTTCGAGACGATAACCGATCCTGGCGCCGGTAGTGGCTGGGTTGACGCCGCCGGCTATGAGATCGGTGACAAGTGCGCCTGGGACTTCTCCCTCGGCTACACCTATCTCAACGGCGGCACGTTTGAGCTTCAATCGGAGTACAGCAACGCGACCAGTTCCTGCGTGAACTCGTACTAACGCAGGCGTAACCAGCGTTTCGCCCACTGGAGTCTCGCCGGGACAACTCACGCGCTGAGCGCGGAAACGCAGGTCGCCGCAGTGTTTCGCGGCCTACGTCCATGTGTCCTCTGGCGCTCCGGTGGGCGACTGACGATTCCCGCATTGAACACAGGCAACTGTATCCCATACCCCCCCTTCCGTCCGGACGGTAGGGGGGTGCGGGCGTAGAATGACCGTGGCATTCTCTCTACCGGAGCCTCTGCCGGATTCCCCGAATACTCCCT
>DATEGV010000197.1:0-2244 GCA_035279925.1 Ktedonobacterales bacterium
TGGGGGATACAATGAGGATGTTGGTGAACTGACACGGCTCCCCCCGGTGGCTTTCAGGCAGAGATGGTTCCTCCGCGTTGAGTGCCGGAGCGTCCGTAGAACGGCGCCACGAGCGAGTTGGTAGAGTTTGTTTTTGAGAAAGCTGGCCTCCCCGGCCAGGCATGAGGACTGAAGGAGCCTAGTGGCCACCAGGATTTACGTAGGGAATCTGCCCTACACGACGGACAATCAGCAGCTTGCGCAGCTTTTCGGCGCGTTTGGAGAGGTATTAGACGCCGCGGTCATTATGGATCGCGCCACCGGTCAGAGTAAAGGTTTCGGATTCGTCGAGATGGCTGACGACGCGCAGGCGCAGAGCGCCATTCAGGCGCTCAACGGCACGATGGTCGGTAACCGGACGATTCGTGTGAACGAGGCTCAGCCGCGCGCTGAACGCGGCGGTGGTGGCGGCTACGGCGGCGGTGGCTATGGCGGCAGTGGTCGTAGTGATCGCGGCGGTGGCCGTGGTGGCCGTGGCGGTGGCTACGGTGGCGGTTATGACGCCGGTGGCCGTGGACGCAGCGATCGCTGGTAGTAGACGCCAGTTTCATGTGGTCCGCCATCGGTTTTCAGAGGCGCGGATCGCGCGTAAGCCGGATTCTCCTGATGGGGGATCCGGCTTTGTGCTATCTATGGAGAGGCGAGCCTGGTGCGGCCCTGTTCGACGCGGAGCCGACCCGAGAGCAGCCACTCCAGCGCCAGTGGCAAGAGCCGATGCTCCTCGACCAGAATGCGCGCCGAAAGGCTCTCGATGGTATCGTCGTCCAGCACAGGCACGGCGGCCTGGGCGACAATTGGCCCGGCGTCCACATCGGCCGTGACGATATGCACCGTGCAGCCGCTGACCTTGACGCCTGCCGCGAGTGCGTCCGCCTGCGGCCTGGGCGCCATCCCTCCCGCGAAGGCTGGCAGCAGCGATGGATGGACGTTAATAATGCGGTTGGGATACGTTTCGACGACGCTGGCATCCAGAATGGGCTTGTAGCCGGCCAGCGCTACCGCCTGCACGCGCGCTTCCTGAAGCGCCGCGATGATAGCGGCTCCAGCCTCCGCGCGTGACGCGAACGATTTTGGCAAGATAACACGCGTTTCCGCTCCGTGCATGCGCGCGATATCGAGGGCTGGCGCATCTGCCCGGCTGGAAATGACCAGCGCCACGCACGCATGTAGGTCATCGCGCTCTATCGCGCGAAAGATCGCCGCGAGGTTACTGCCGCGTCCCGACACCAGGACCGCAAGCGCAGGAACCGCTGCTGTTTCGTCGCTCATGCGAGCCCCTCAACGACTACGCGAACGCCGGTATCAGGCGTGTTCGTCACCTCGCCGACACGCCGCCCGCCCGCGGATGCCGTCTGCGCCAGTACGCGCGCCTCATGCTCCGGGCGGCAGAAGATCAGGAAGCCAAGGCCAAGGTTGAAGACGCGTTGCATCTCATCCCACGCGATTTTCCCCCGGCGCTGGATCAGCCGAAAGATCGGCAGGATATCCCAGGTCGAGGCGTCGAGGCGAACGGTGAGCCCCTCTGGAACGACACGCGGTAGGTTATCGGTGAGGCCGCCGCCCGTGATATGCGCCATCCCTGTCACTATCCGGTCATTGACCAATGGCGCCACCTCGTGGAGGTAGGAGCGGTGGGGTTGGAGCAACTCATCGCCGAGCGAGCGCCCCAACTCATGGACGGGCGCGTTCAGGTCAGCATCGGCGAAGACGGCGCGCGCGAGTGAATAGCCGTTGGTATGCAGACCCAGTGAGGGTAGCCCGACGACTATGTCGCCCGCCCGGATGTTCTCTCCTCCAACAAGATGGTCACGCTCGGCCAGCCCGACGATGCATCCGGCGAGGTCATACTCGCCTGCCGCATAGAAGCCCGGCATCGCGGCGGTCTCGCCGCCGATGAGCGCGCAGCCCGCCTCACGGCATGCCGCCGCCACCCCACCGACAACGGCCGTCGCCTGGTCAGCATCCATCGCGCCAAGGGCGAGGTAATCGAGGAAGAAGACTGGACGCGCGCCACAGACGAGGATATCGTTGACACAATGGTTGACCAGATCGGCTCCCACCGAGCCGTGACGATTGAGGGCGAAGGCAATCTTGAGCTTGGTTCCGACGCCGTCGATGGATGAGACGAGCACCGGCTCGCGCAGTCCGCTGGTATCCAGCGCGAAGAGACCACCGAATCCGCCCATCGCGCCCAATACCTCCGGG
>DATEGV010000198.1:0-8386 GCA_035279925.1 Ktedonobacterales bacterium
CTCACCGTGGCTACCGCCTCATCATGCGCGGTCGCGTCCATCAGGCGCGGCTCCGCTCCCAGCGCCCGCGCCAGGTCGCCCGCGCGCTCCAGCGCTCCCGTATCCGCGTTTGCAGACGCCGTGAGACACCAGACACGCCCCGCGAACAGATCCGCGCTCGCCGCTTCGACGCCTGATCGCTCGCTGCCCGCCATCGGGTGGCCGCCGATAAAACGCTCCGGCCGTGTCAACGTGGCGTGCGCCCATTCCATCACGAGGCGCTTCGTGCTGCCCACATCGGTGATGAGCGCCGACCGTGGAGCCGCCGCCCCCACCCGCGCCAATAGATCGCGCATGACGCAGATCGGCGTCGCCAGGATCACCACGTCCGCATCGCGCGCCACGTCCTCGACTGACGAGCAGGCGATGGTGATAGCGCCGCGTTCGAGCGCACGCGCCCGGACCCCCGCGCGCTCGTCGTAGCCGCGTATCTCGGTGGCCACACTCCCCGCTCGCAGCGCCAGCCCAATCGAGGCTCCGATCAGGCCGAGGCCCACGATGCCGACGACGCGCTCCGTGGACAGCGGAAGCGCAGGCGCGCGCGCCTCCACCGCAGCGGCGCGGTCGGGTCGCAGCCGCGTCGCCCCGTCCAGGTACACATGGTGAAGCTCGCTCTGGGCGCGGTCCGTGTTGACATGGAGCAGGACGCGCACGCAGCGCTCCACGCCATCCGGGACAGGGATCTCCCGAGCGCAGAGCAGGGCCGCATCGGTCCATCCCAGGTCGCGCGCGGCCCGCGCCGGATAGGCGGCGTCCAGATCGTCGCTGACGGTGAAGAACACGCTGGCGATGTCCTCAGGCGTGATGGCGTTACGCGCAACGATCCGCAGCAGCAGCCTCTTCGTCGCCGCCACGATGGCCTCCGCCGTATTGTCGCTCGCCGTAATGGCTCCGCGAATCCCTCGACATCGCATCGTTGACGCTCCCCCTGTGCTATCAAGTCCGGTCGCGGTATTGGCGGACCGATGGGCTTCAGCCCACTTCCCGTCCCGTGCGCCGGCCATTATGATGTTTAACTCGTTGTTCCGGTAGTCCCTGCGCGGCCATCAATGGCCGACGCGCGGCACGCTCCGCCTGATGACCACGTCCCGCATTACCGGATCTTGGAGTTAAAGTTCATTATGGCCGCGAGGACACATCGTCCCGTGCGTCGGTCATTGATGGCCGCGAGAACGCGATCCACACAAAAAAGGCAGAGACCCGAAGGTCCCTGCCTGCCCCGCCATATGTCGCCGCTGTTCAGCGCGCCCGCGCGCTCGTTCGCCAGCCGGCTCCCCACGGGGCCGGCGGGTAATACCGCGATGAGGTTTCGAATTCGCTTTGGCGCTTGTTCATGCCGGCAGTATATGTCCCCGTGCGCGGACCGTCAAGCCGCTAGGGCAAGTATGAAGGGTATTGGGACTGCTGAGTCGGCGTGACCTGTACGCCGGAGCCGCCGCCGGCAAGGAATGTCGTAGAGCCGGACGCGCTCTGCTTGCCGACAGTGGCCGTCACCGTGGCGAAGATTGGCTGGCCCCGCGTCGCGCCGCTATATGTGACATTGAAGACCGCGATGCCGTCCGCGTCCGTGACCGCCGGCCCGAACGAGCTTGACGTCTGACCGTACTGAAGCAGCAGCATGACCGGCGCGTTGGCGACCGGCGCGGGATTCTCGCTGACGCGCGTGAAGATCTGGATCGCGCCAGAGGTTCCGGGCGCGTAGTTCGAGACCCAGACGCCCACCTGATAGGGGTTGGCCGCCGCCGTCGAGGAGGAGGGTGGCGTGGGCCGCGGCGCCTTCACGACGACCGCGCTCGTCGGGTTGTGGCTGCCGGCGACTCCGAACAGGCGCGTGCCGGCGGTAGACGCGGCGCGACTGGCCACCACGAGCGCGAACGCGCCCACGATCAAGAGTATCGCGACCATGGCGCCGAGCGCCGGAATCACGCGAATGCGGCGAATCCAGGCGAACGCGCCCCAATCGCGCTCGCGCAGGCTAAACGCGGAGCGCCGGCGAAACAAGCGCCGCATACCCCGCTGCGCCGGCCGGTGATACACGACGAACGGCGCGTCGAAGTCGTCGTTTGCGGCTCCGCCGTCGCCGTCACGCGCGTCGTCATAGGCGCCCTCATCCAGCGCGTCGTCCCGAGGACCCATCTGGAAGTCGCGTTCGTCCGGCTCATCGTCCATCCGTACGGGCGCGACCGGCGTCAGGGCGCCGGTTCCGTGGCCGCTGGCGCTCCGCGCGCCGAGCGCGGCGGGCTCCCGCACGGAGCGCGTGGCAGGCTCCACAGTTGGGAGCGGCGGCAGCGGTTGGCGGCGGCCCTCCGGTTCGGCGATGGCGCCCATGCGCGACACATACTGCCTGGTCGCGAGCGCGGGAAAATCCGTCCCTGCCGGAGTGACCCCATGAGCGCGTCCAGCGCCCTGCCGGGTGGAGGGTGCGCGGCGGCCGCCACCTGCCGCCGGCGCCGACTTACGAGCGGCGGCTCGTCTGCGTCGTGAAACACTGCTATACGACACGAAGGTTCCTCCAGGTACGGAAAGCTCACGCCACGGCGCTTCACGGCGATCACGGACGCGCGCCGCATACGCAAAACGCGCACGCGCGGGCCGGTCAATGCTCGAAAAAACGCGCGCCGACTACTCTACTTGACGATTGCGACATCCGTTCGGTTGCGCGCCCACCATCACGATTCCGTGCCGCCGTCGGTGCGAAACTGCCGAAGAAACTCCTCGACATCCTCGATGGCCTGTTCTGGGCTTGGGAGGTCGCCGCTGGCCGAGATACGGTGGACGCCTGAGGTGTCTCCCGCAAAGGTTGTGCCTGTTATCTCATTTGTGGCGTTTCGGCGCTCAAGTTCGCGTACATACGCCGACACTTCGGGGTCCATGTCCACCAGCGCACTGACCCGCTGCGTGAATCCCTGGACGGCGTCGGTCAAGTCGTCGAGGCGTAGATCGAATTCGTAGAGCGCGTTGAGCTTCGCCAGCAGCGCCTGTGAGACACGCAAGTTGGGCGTCGCGGAGACATAGTGCGGCGCGGCTCCCCAGAGGCTCGACGTCGAAAAGCCGCTTTTGCGCGCGACATGCTGGAGCACGGCCAGTATGCCGGAGACGCCTTCATAATTCGCGTGCTCGACGCCGATCTTGGTCATGCGCCGCAGCGTCGTCGTCTCCCCAGACGTGCCGCTGATCGGCGCGGGCAGCGTGTGGGGCACGTCGGCGACGAGCGCCCCCAGCAGCGCGACCTCCTCCACCTGGCATTGGCGGCAGACCTCGACGACCCGATGGCAGAACGTCTTCCAGCGCAGTTGCGGCTCCGTTCCCAGGAAGAGCACGATGTCACGGTGCAGCGGGCCATTGTCGCCGCGCGGCGCGCGATGGACATAGAACCGATTCGAGGGCCAGACCACCTGCTTGAGAGCGCCCTGCCGCACGCGCACCTTTGGTCGTGTCTCGGTGAAATCGTAGAAGCGCTCCGGCTCGATCTCCGCGATGGGGCGCGCGTCCCATTGGTGAATCAGGAACTTGATGGCCCAGGTGGCTGCCGCGGCGGCGTCGTTCCAGCCCGCGAACGCGCCGATAAGGACGGCGCTTTGCAGGTCGGGAACTTCAGAGAACTGTACTTCCTTCATTGTATGGCCACCATTTCATACTCTATTCCAGCGGACGCGAACCAGGGGGGCAGCGCAATCCTTCGTGTGGACCCGTGCCATAGAGTATAGCACCGGGCCATGACGAGTTCAGCCGCCGCGCGCCGGTCGCTTCGCCGCGCGCCAGCCAGATCAGGAGCGGCGCGATGGCGTGCGCGCGCGCCGCCCGGAGGCGCCGTTTGCGGCGGTTTTCGCGCCATGTGATCCATGCGCCCCATTGGCTCTGTTCGATCCGTTCGACCCATTGGAGCGCGCGACCGGCTTTGCGTCGTTCCGAGCGGCAATGATCGCCTTCTCGGTGAGCAGACCGGCCGATTCGGCGTCCGCAATCGTATAGCGGTATCCTTGCTCGGTCAGGAACAACTGGCGATTGGCCGAGAAGTCCTGGTCGCGCGTGTCGCGGGTGATGATGGTGTAAAAATGCGCGGGCCTGCCATCCGACTTCGGACGCAGAATGCGCCCGAGCCGTTGCGCCTCCTCCTGGCGCGAGCCGAATGTGCCAGAGACCTGGATCGCGACCGCGGCGTCGGGCAGGTCAATCGCGAAGTTCGCCACTTTGCTGACCACGAGACGTTTGAGCGCGCCGCGCCGGAACTGCTCATAGAGCTTTTCGCGCTGCGTGTTGTTGGTGCGCCCCGTCAGGAGCGGCGCTTGCAGCAGGTCCGCCAGCTCCTTGAGCTGGTCGAGGTACTGCCCAATGATGAGCACCTGATCGTCGGCGTGGCGGTCCAGCAGTTCGCGCACCACCGGAGCCTTCAGCGGATTCTCAGCCGCCATACGATACTTCTCGCGCTCCTCGGAGAGCGCGTATTGCATGCGCTGTTCATCCGGAAGGGCCACGCGGATCTCCTGGCACTCCGCCGTCGCGATCCAGCCCTGCCGCTCCAGCTCGCGCCACGGCACATCATATTTCTTAGGGCCGATCAGGCCAAACACGTCCGCCTCACGGCCATCCTCGCGCACGAGCGTCGCGGTGAGGCCCAGGCGGCGACGCGCCTGTATCTCAGCGGTGAGGCGGAAGACGGGCGCCGGCAACAGATGCACCTCGTCATACACGATCAGGCCCCAGTCATGTCCCGTCACCAGGCCGAAATGCGGAAACTCACTCTCGTCGTTCGGACGATACGTGAGAATCTGATAGGTCGTCACCGTCACCGGCCTGATATCCTTGCGCTCGCCCGTGTATTCGCCGACCTCATCAGCGGTGAGGGTCGTCTTGTCCAGCAACTCCGCGATCCACTGGCGCACGGCGACGGTGCTCGGCGTGAGCACGAGGGTCGCCCGCTGCACGGCGGCCATCGCGCCCAGCCCAACGATGGTCTTGCCGGCGCCGCAGGGCAACACGATGACGCCGCTGCCGCCACTCGCGGAGCCGCCGGCGTAGAACGCGGCCACCGACGACTCCTGATATTCGCGCATGACGAACGGTTTGCCGCCGCGTGTCTGCTCGCGCACGGCGAAAGACAACGGGTCGCCCTGCGTGTAGCCGGCGAGGTCCTGCGCGGGATAGCCGATATAGACGAGCGCCTGCTTGACGTGACCGCGCATGCCGAGGTCCACGAGCAGGCTGAGGGCGTCGCGCTGCGCGAGGATGAATGGTTGCATGCGCTTCTGCCGGCTCACCTCGGCGATGAGCGCCGGATCGTCCGAGATCAGCGCGAGCGCGCCGTCGTCGCGCACAAGCTTCAGCTTACCGTACCGCTGCACGTAGTCGCGCACGTCGGAGACGATGTTGGGCGGCAGATCGTACTTGCTGTAGCGCGCCAGCATCTCCAGTACGGCGAACGCATCCAGCCCGGCCGCCGCGGCGTTCCAGAGCGAGAGCGGCGTCAGGCGATACGTATGAATGTGTTCAGGTGACTTTTCAAGCTCGGCGAACTGCGCCAGCGCGTCGCGCGCTTCGGCGTATAGTGGATGGTCCACCTCCAGCAGAATCGTGCGGTCACTCTGGACGACAAGCGGATTGGTAGTCTGTATCGGCACGGTACATTGGCCCCATTCGACTTGACGGAACACGCCGCTCTCACACGCCGGGCGTCGCCGCCCAGTTTGTGACGAATTTGACGATGGTCGCCGACGCGACACCTTCATAGCCATGCATGAGATGACGCGCCCCAGAAACGACGCGCAACGCGCGTCCGCCTGGCAACTCCGCGATCCACGGTTCGAGTTTGTGCCGCGGCGAGACCTCATCGTACTCGCCGGTGACGAAGAGCTTGGGACGGTCGAAACCGCCCAGGTCCGGCGCGATGCGAAACACCGGCAGGCTGACGGCGACGACCGTGCGAACGCGCGGGTCATGCGCGGCGTAGGCGATCACCATGTACGCGCCAAACGCATGACCGATCAGGCAGAGTTTCTCTGGGTCCACCTCCGGCTGCGCCAGCGCGAAGTCCACGGCGCCCGCGATGTCCAGTGGCTCGAGGCGGCCGTCGGTCTGTTGCCCCTCGCTCGCGCCGACGCCGCGAAAATTGAAGCGCAGGGTGACGAGTCCGGCGGTGGCAAGGTCGCTCGCCAGGCAGCGCGTCAGCCCGTCGTCCATGGTCGCGCTCACCGGTTGCGGATGGCAGAGCACGGCCGCGGCGCGTCGCGCGCCGATGGCTGTCCGAGTTGGTCGCGCCAGAACGCCTTCTAGCATGTAGCTGGGCCGTCCCGCGCTGGGGAAGGTCACGCGCTGCTCGGTGGTCTCCATCATGGCGATCCGTTCCTGCACCTCATCACTCCCAGCGCTCCGGCGCCTCGTACGCCGTGCCGTCCGCGCCTCACGCCCACGCCTGGCCGCGTCCACTCACTATATGCCTTGTGAGCCGGGAGCGTCAATCGCCGGACGTTAGAAGGGTCTACCAGGGATCCATCTCATGGGTGAGCCGGCCGGGCGCCGGACAGTTGTGCTCGAAGCGGCAATTCACCGCGAATGCGCCACGCTAGACAGGTCCGCGTGTGGACGCCCGCCGCCACCCAGCTAGACGTATGGGATCCAGGCGCGAGTATCCTCATCCTCTGGGCTGGCGTCGTCATCACCGTCGTCGGGACCGCGCAGCCGAGTTAGCGCCTCGACGTCCTCTCTGCGATAGAGGCGCATCCGCTTGATTCCTTGGCGATAGCTGCTGAGCATTCCGCGACTGACATAAGAGTAGAGGGTCGCCGGTTTGACCCCGAGCGCGTCGCACGCTTCCCGCGCCGTCAGGAACTCCTCGCCATCCATCACGATCATGCGAGCCTCCGGCGTTGATAGCTGGACGGCCAGTATGGACGCCCAGGCATTCCCATACGGGCAGTATACGGCGATGGACTGCCCGCGTCAATGCGTGTCAATATTCGCCCTGGACAAATCAATACAAATCAACTATCATGTGCGTAGGACGGACCGAGACCGGCGCCGATCGCCGGCTTGATGCGTCGGATAGGGGCGCTCCAACCAGATCACGCGCTGTGGCGTGGTCAACACGCGAGTCGCCACCAGCACCGAGGAGAACGACCAATGGCAGCGGCAAAGGGGCTAGATGGCGTGGTCGTGGCGACGACCAACGTCAGCCATGTGTTCGGCGAAGAGGGCCGGCTCGTCTATCGCGGCTACGAAATCAGTCAGTTGGCGGCGAAAGCGACCTTTGAGGAAGTGTGTTTTCTGCTCTGGAACGGACATCTGCCCAATCGCGCGGAGCTTGGCGAGCTGACCGGCAAGATGCGCGCGCAGCGCGAGGTTCCCGCCGGGGCGATGGCCGCGTTACGCGCGGCGCCGACAAGCGCCGACCCGATGGATGTCCTGCGCACGATCGCCTCGGCGGTTGGCGCGGAACTGCCCATCGAAGGCAAACCAACCTACGAGCAGGCCATCGCGCTCACCGCGCGTTTCCCGACGATCGTGGCTGCGTTCAACCGCCTACGTCATGGTCGCGAACCGGTCGCGCCGAACGCGAGCCTCGGTCACGCGGCGAATTATCTGTATATGCTCACCGGCGAGACCCCGGCCGAGAACCACGTCAAGGGCCTTGACACGTATCTCGTGCTGGTGGCCGACCACGGCATGAACGCCTCGACGTTTACCGCGCGCGTCATTGCTTCTACGGAGTCCGATCTGGACTCGGCGGTAGTGGGCGGCATCGGCGCGCTCAAGGGGCCGCTGCACGGCGGGGCGCCGGCGCTGGTGATGGACATGCTGGACCAGATCGGTTCCGCGAGCAACATCCAGCCGTGGGTGGACAACACGCTGAACACCGGCGGCAAGTTGATGGGCTTCGGACACCGCGTCTACCGGACGACCGACCCGCGCGCGGAGATTCTGCGCGAGATGGCGGCCCATTCCTCCACGCCGGAGTTCTTCGCGCTGGCGCGCGGCACCGAGGACTATGCCATCAAGGTGCTCAACGAGCGCAAGCCGGAGCGCCGCCTCTACACAAACGTCGAGTTCTACTCCGCCGCCGTCCTCAACTCCGTCGGATTGCAGCGTGACCTATTCCCCTCGACGTTCGCGGTCAGCCGCGTCGCTGGATGGAGCGCGCACGTGCTTGAGCAGATGATCGGCAACCGCCTGATCCGCCCGCAGTCCGAGTACGGCGGCCCGCAGGGTCTCCAGTTCACCCCGGTGAGCGAGCGGTAGGAGCGGACCTCACCCCCCAGCCCCCTCTCCCGCAAGGAGAGGGGGAGCCAGAAATGAGCGCCGTCGCACCCCATGCGGGAAGAGGGAGCCAGCACGTGCCTTCCGTTCGCACCGA
>DATEGV010000199.1:0-12979 GCA_035279925.1 Ktedonobacterales bacterium
CGAGTGAGCGCGCGGCGTTCTGTGCGCCGGCCATTCATGGCCGCGCATATCGTTTTGCGAACGATGGTCAAGTCAGCGCGCTGAGCGCGAATGGTGGAGAGTAGTAATGAACCCAAAGACGTACAGCGCGAAGGCCAGTGAACTCGACCCGCGCTGGTATGTGATTGACGCGGAGAACATGGTGCTGGGCCGCCTGGCGACCGAGATTGCAACCATTCTGCGCGGCAAGCACAAGCCGACCTTTACGCCGCACATGAACTGCGGCGACTTCGTGATCGTAGTCAACGCCGAAAAGGTCGCCGTGACGCGCAACCGGCTCGACCAGAAGATGTACTACCGGCACTCCCAGTACCCCGGTGGTCTGAAGGTGGAGACGCTGCGCGAGGCGCTGGCCAAGCATCCAGACCGCGTGATCGAGCGCGCCGTTCAGGGGATGCTGCCGCAGAATCGCCTCGGCGACGACATCATGGGCCGCCTGAAGGTCTACGCGGGGCCGACGCACCCGCATCAGTCGCAGAAGCCGCAGCCGTGGGCGCTCCCCACGCCTGAGGAGACGATTGCCCGGCGGGAGCCTGCCGCGGCGCACGAGGCGTAGTCGAGAGCAGAGAGTTGCGCTGTCGCGGCGCGCATGGGGCGCATTCGCGGCGGTCTCATTGGAGGTACCACCTTGGCGGAGTTTCAGGGATCATACTTTTACGGCACGGGCCGCCGCAAGACCGCTGTCGCCCGTGTGCGCATCTATCCGGGCGGCGATGGCCGCATGATTATCAACGGGCGCGACGCCGAGCAGTATTTCGGGCGCGACGTGCTGCTGGCGCAGGCGAAGAGCCCGCTCCGCACGGTCGAGCAGGTGAATAGCTTCGACGTGTCGGTGAAGGTAATCGGCGGCGGCGTCAGCGGGCAGGCGGGCGCGGTACGCCACGGTCTGGCGCGCGCGTTGGTCCGCGCTGATGACACGTTCCAGCCGACGATGCGCCGGGCCGGCTTCCTGACCCGCGACCCACGCATGAAGGAACGCAAGAAGTACGGCTTGAAGCGCGCGCGCAAGGCGCCGCAGTACACCAAGCGGTAATCTTTCGACCTCTCGCAATCCACACGACCCCTCTCTAGGTATCAGGGAGGGGTTTTGGGCGTTTGGTGGCGTATCAGTGGACGAAGGCGACATAGACGGCGACCGCCAGGAACGCGACGGCGTGTACGACGAAGGCGACGGCGAAGAGCCAGATCAGCAGCCGGTTGATCTGCGCGTCGGTGAGGCGCTCCCAGTAGTCGTCGTCCCACAGCCGCGCTCGCGTCCGCCGGCGAGCCGTGGCAACCATGCCGACCGCGATGCGGAGCCGCGCCGGAGATTCCAGCCCTGCGCGGTTGATCTCCGCCTCTACGGCCTCCTTGCACTCGGCGCAGACCAGCCACCGGCGCATGTGCCCCGCGGGCGACGGGTCATTGTCGGTGAGGTGGTAGCGCGCCCGCCCCATCCATCTCCCGCAGACAGAACAGCGCATCCCCTCTCCTTCAGGCCTCGGTAGCCTGGCGCCCCGACGCGCGGACGCCTCTGACTCCCCCTCTCCTTGCGGGAGAGGGGGCTGGGGGGTGAGGTCTATCAACGCCCTAGGCGAGCGCCGCCTCGATGGCGTGGTCGAGCGGAGCCGTCTGTAGCTGGCCCATAAACTTCTGCGTGACGACGCCGCTCCGATTGATGACCAGGGTGACGGGGAGTCCCGTCAGGCCGTACTCGCTGGCGAGCGCGTCGGGCGCGGGGCCGCAGGGATACGCGATATTGTACTGCGCCATGAAGGCGCGCGCATCCGCTGGAGACGACTGGAAGGCGACACCGAGGAACTGGACACCCCGCGCGCTGTAGGATTTGAAGGCGCTCGCCAGAATGGGGGCCTCCGCGCGGCAGGGGTCGCACCACGTCGCCCAGAAGTTGACGACGATGGGCGAGCCGCGCAGCGCGTTCAAATGAACCTGCTGCTGAGGCGAGGCGCCGTTCCAAAGTGTGAAGGTGAAGTCGGGCGCGAGGTGGCCAATCTGCGGGTCAGGGACGCTAGCGAGCTTCCGCGCCGAGGAGGTGGCGTGCTGAAACCGCGAGACGAGGACGACGACAAGCGCGATGGCGACGACACCCGCTACGACGCCGCGCGCAACGGCGCCGAGCCGATGTTCGAGAACACTGATCCTCATCTCGCTCGTCCTTCAGTCGTTTCCCGCCTGGCTGCCATAACGGCTCTTGCTCCCCCTTCCCCCGTGGGAAAGGGGGCTGGGGGGTTAGGTTCTGCCCGCAGCCGGCGCGAGAGCGCAGCGGAGGGGGCCGAGGGGTGAGGTCTTCCACGACTAATGAAGGATGCGGTCCAGCACCATCGCCGCGAAGAGCAGCGCCAGATAGTTGTTCGACATCCAAAACATGGTTCGCGCGCTCTTGAGGGTGCGTGTGCGGGCCAGCGCCACGGCGTAGACGAGCAGCCCAGCGCCAAGCGCGAGCGCCGCGCTCAGGTACAACCAGCCCATCGCGTGACTGGCGAACAGCCCAAGCGAGACGGCAATCAGCGCGATGGTATATAGGATGATCTGCCGATGTGTTTCGCGCTCACCCTTGACGACCGGCAGCATCGGCACTCCCGCGCGGGCGTAGTCGTTCTTGAGCGCCAGCGAGACGGCCCAGAAATGCGGCGGCGTCCAGAAGAAGATAATCAGGAACATCCACACCGCCGTCAGGCTGATCGAGTTGGTCACAGCGGCCCAGCCAATCAGGACAGGCACGGCTCCAGCCGCGCCGCCGATGACGATGTTTTGCGGTGTCGTCCGCTTGAGCCACATCGTGTAGATGACGACATAGAACAGGATCGCCGCGAGGCCAAGCAGCGCGCTCAGCACATTCACGAAGAGGGCGAACGTCGCAACCGACAGGACGCCGAGCGCGACGCCGAACAGCAGCGCCTGCGTCTCACCCACGCGCCCGGATGGCAGCGAACGCACCCGTGTCCGGCTCATCAACTGATCAATGTCGCGGTCCCAGTAACAGTTGATGGCGTTGGCGGAGCCGGCGGCCATCGCGCCTCCCACCATCGTCGCAATCGTCGCGACCAGCGGCAGGTGACCGTTGGCGGCGACGGCCATCGCGGCCAGCGCCGTACCCAGCAGCAGCACCGTCACATGGGGCTTCATGAGATTCACATAGGATGCCACCACCGCGCGCCTGGTGGTCCTGCCAAGTGTCGTGGCTTGCTGCATGATGACTCTGCTCACTTTCGTACAATGCCGTTCGGTTGTGGAGTGTAGGCGCGCTGCCCAACCGGACGCGCGGCGCGCGGCTCCGGAGCGTTCTCTTCCGCCTGGAGCCAGAGGCCGAGCAGCGCGATGATACCGAGAAAGAAGACGAACGTGCCCGGCAGGTCCATAGCCGCCGCGGCGAAGTGTTGGTCTTGCAGCACCGTCAGGTCGCCCGGAGCGCGAGCGACGGCGGCGTAGTAGGGATACAGCACGCCCGTCGAGAACATGAAGACGGAGCCGAGCACGTTGGCCTGGATGGCGGCCAAGCCAAGATAAAGCATCTGCTTCGGGTAATTCATGGTGACCCGCAGGGGCCGCGACGGAATCACCTGCGCCCAGAAGAGCAGCGCCGTTCCCAGGAACAGCAGGTGCTCGCTGACGTGGACGAACTCATGGGTGAGCGCGTAGTCGTAGAGCGCGGGCAGGTGCCAGACGGTGAAGGTGGCCGTGAAGAGCGCCCACGCCACCACCGGCCGCGTCAGCGCATGGCTCAGCGCGTGCCAGCAGCGCCGAATCGCGCGTTGCCGAATCAGCCAGCGCAGGGATACCCGCCGCCACACGAGCGGCACGCCTCGCCACAGCGGCCAGGTGGGCGCGCTCAGTACCAGCAGCGGCGCCGCCACGAGCGTCAACAGCTCGTGCTGGGCCATGTGAACCCAGAGATACACGTCGGACCAGTAATCCACGGGCGAATCGAGCGCCACGAAGAGGGTAATCACCCCACCCATGAACGCGGCGCTCTGCCAGGGACGGTAGTGGCGGCCGATGCCACGGCGGCGCGAGTAGCGCAGACCGCGCCAGTAGAGCAGGCACAGCAGGCCAAGGCCGAGCGTGACCGTCGGCTGTATGGACCAATGCGTTACAAGCGACCGCATGCGTGGATGACCCCTCTAGCGCGTGTTCGGCGGCAGCGCGGTCATAATCAGCGTGAACAGCACCGGCGTCAGCGCCATCCAGTACCAGAAGTACCCGATGGTCACCAGGCCCAGGTGACGTTCCGCCGAGTATTTGCCCCGCAGCGCGCGAATCGTGACGCCGAGGCCGAGGAACAGCCCCACGAGCATGTGGTAGACGTGATAGCCCGACACGAAGACATACGTGCTCGCGAACGATCCATCGGTGGCGGCGAACCCTTGCTGGCCCATGAAGCGAATCTGCCCGATCAGCGCGGCGATCAGCAGGACCAGCGCGAGGACCATGCCGACGCGCAAGACGGTCTGATTGCCCGCGCGGATACCCCGATAGGCGACGTAGAAACAGACGGCGCTGACGACGATCAGGCCAACCAGGATGCCGGTCGTCGTGCTGTTGGGCAGCGGATACTTCGCGGGAAACCAACCGTTGTCGGTGTTGTAGGCGCGCAGCCAGATGTAGGCGGCGAAGACGAAGGAGACCAGAATCACATCGGTGAGCACGTAGAACAGCATGCCGAGGCGCACCTTGCTCTCGTCGTTCTCCGCATGCGCGCTGGCATGTCCGGTCACTGGTATCGCGGCGCTCATATGAGACACCCTTTCATGTATCTGGAAGACATCCGGGCAGACCCGCGCCCGCCCGGATGCGCCGTCGGCTGAGAGGTTAGCCGGCGAACTGGCCGCCCGGCGCTTCGGCGATTGGGATCATATGCTCCGATTCGCCGTAGTCGTAGGGATGCCCAGTCACGACGGGGATCTCCTCGAAGTTTTCCAGAGGAACCGGCGTGGGCACCAGCCACTCCAGCGTCTTCGCGCCCCACGGATTCGCCACCGCCTTTTCGCCGGCGACCCAGGAGTAGACGATGTTGTAGAACGTGAGGACGATGGAGGCGGCCAGCAAGAACGCGCCGAGACTGGTGACGAGGTTCGCGTTGGCGAAGATCGGGTCGTAGTCGGCGACGCGGCGGGGCATGCCCTGTAAGCCCGCGATAAACATGGCCATGAAGGCGACGTTGAACCCGATCTGGATGCCCCAGAAGCTGATCCAGCCGATGCGTTCGTCCATCATGCGTCCGGTCATCTTCGGGAACCAGAAGTAGACCGCGGCGAAGAAGCCCATCAGCGCGCCGCCGACGATGGTGTAGTGGAAGTGCGCCGTGACGAACATGCCGCCGTGCAACTGGACATCCGCCGGCACGTCCGAGAGATAGATGCCGGTGAGGCCGCCGATCAGGAAGTTCCAGATGAACGAGAGCGCGAAGAGCGAGGGCACCGTGACCCAGAGCTTGCCGCGCCAGAGCGTGCCGAGCAACACCAGGAAGATGAAGCCCGTCGGCACGGAGATCATCTCCGTTGTGGCCATGTACACGCCGCGAATCTCCGGCGCCCAGCCCGAGACGAACTCGTGGTGCGCCCAGACCAGGAAGCTCAGGACGACGACGCCCATGATGCCGATGACGGCCATCTTGTAGCCGTAGACCGTCTTGCGGCTAAATGTCGTGAGTACATCCAGCGCGATGCCGAAGGCCGGCAGGACGATGAGGTAGACCTCCGGGTGCCCGAAGAACCAGAAGAGGTTCTGCGAGAGCCAGGCGCTGCCGCCGCCGAAGCCGAAGTTGGTGTTGGGGATCGCGTTGACGATGGCGTTGCCGCCGGTGGAGGCGACGAAGAACGTCGTCTTATAGATGCGGTCCATCAGGATCAGCAGCAGATCCACCGTGAAGGAGGAGGTGCCGATGGCCGCGAGCAGCGCCGCGCCGAAGATGCCCCAGACCGTCATCGGCAGACGTGTCCAGCGCATGCCGGGCGCGCGCATCTTGATGACCGTCGTGATGAGATTGACCGCGCCAAGCATCGAAGACGCGCCCAGGATGATCACTGCGCAGACGAGCGCCGTGACACCAACACCGCCCTCGTCCGCGATTGCCCCGAGCACGGTCCAGCCGGTCTGCGCGCCGCCCCCGGCCGCGCTGCCCTGGCCGTAGCCAAGGAAGGGAATGAAGGCGAAGATCACGACGCCGGGAACCAGCAATGCGAAGCTCAGCGCGTTGAGCCGGGGGAACGCCATGTCACGCGCGCCGATCATAATCGGCACGATGAAGTTACCGAACGGGCCGATGAAGAAGGTGATGGTCGTGAGGATCATCAACATGCCGTGCATGGTGACGACCGTATTGTACGTGCCGGGCGGGAAGGCCTTCGCGCCGGGGCGAATCAGCTCGATACGGATGAGCATCGCGCCCAAGCCGCCGAACGCGAGCATGATGAGCGTGGCGACGAGGTACTGGATGCCGACGACCTTGTGATCGGTGGTGAAGCGGAAGTAGCGTGAGACGCCGGTGTTGGCTCCGGCCAGGCGCAGCTCCTCCTCATGGTCGGGGTCTTTGAGTCCCAGCATCCAGGTGATCGGATACTTGAAGGCGCCGATGCCGATGAGCCAGCCCACGAGCAGCCCGATGAAGCCGAGGACGAGGCCCTGTTCCGTGAAATTCGGCCCTTTCGGAGTGTTGCCCGAGCCGACGAAGTGGTAGACGTAGGATTGGCCGACTATGAAGCCGATGACGGCGAGGATCGCCCCGCTGAGGTAACTGGGGAAGAGCTTTTTCATGCTGCTCCTACACTTCCCGATGCGACCGAAGCTCGCCGCCTGGTCGTGTTAGTGACGGCTGCCAGCAGTGTCGGGCCGGCAAAGGCCTGCGGCGTCACCTGTATAGATTGCTGCCCCTGCTCCCACGTCTCGAATTCGGTGGCGGTGACCACATGCACCGGCGTCTCCATATAAGCGTGGTAGAGGCCGCAGAGCTCCGCGCAGCGCACGACGTAGTCGCCAAGCTCGCTGGGGGTGACGCTGATCTTGACATGCTCGCCGGGAACGGCGTCCTGTTTGATGCCGAACGAGGGGATCCAGAAGGAGTGCTGCACGTCAAGTGAGGTGATGTCGAACGTGACGGCCTGGTTCACCGGCAGATACAGCTCGGTGCTTGAGATGTTGTACTTCGGATAGGTGTAGTTCCAGAGCCACTGCTCGCCGGTGACGTTGATTTGCAGCACGTTACCGGTCGGGGCCGCCTGCACCTCGCCCAGGAAGTAGAGTCCGTATCCGAAGAGAAAAGCCGCCAACAAGATCGTGGAGATGATCCAGATCCGTTGAATGCGCCGGTCTCCGGGCATCGAAGGGCCATCGCCGCTTGGCCGCCCGCGGCTGCGGAACGTGAAGACCGCATAGCCCGCGTAGACGACGACAAGGGTGAAGACGGGGATGGCCAGGAGTGTGAAGAGCCAGAGGACGGTGTTCACCTCATCCAGGCGTTTCGAGCCTAGCTTCGGCAAGACGCCCCAACTGGAGAGCTGGGGAGCGATCACCACATACACGAGCAGGGCGAGCGCCGTCAGGATCGCCCAGAGCACGGTGGCGCGTTTGATATGGTTGGGTTGGGCCTGTGCCTCACTCATAGCGTTCTACCATTACGCCTCTCTACCTTGATTCCACAGTCCACGAGTCGAAGGCGCGTCGCGCGCCTCACGTCTGTGGCGCGGGTTACTGCACGGTGATGGTCCCCGACATGTAGCCCTTGGTGGACATGGGGCCGCCGAAGCCGTTGTAGTTGGCTCCGCACGGGTCGAAGCACTGCCAGATGTATGTGCCTGGATCGCCGGTATAGAACGAGAACTCTGTCACCGTTGGCTGGTCCGGCATGGTTGCGGCGTCGTACCCGACACAGTCGGGCGGCTTGAGCGTCGGATCGGACGCGCAGTCGGGCGGCACGCCGGTGATGGGCACGCTGACGAAGAGCCAGGGCTGATTCGCGTTGGGGATCGAGTGGATGGTGAAGGTGTGCGACACGTTCTCGGGGGAGACGGACGCGGTTTCCTGTCCATCAACCGCGACGCTGTTGTTCACGACGCCGCGCGGGACGCTGTAGTATGGGTTGAGGAGGGGGGTCGCGGAGTCATAGTTTTCGATGTCAATGGTGACGAGTGAGTGCGCGGGAACCACCAGGGTGGTGGTTGGCCAGTACAGCACCCAGCCCTGGTTATCGCCGGCGGCCGGGAATGGGATGCCGTTGTCGGTCTTGCCTGTCACGTGCTTGGCTACCCACTCGGGGTCGGTGTACGGACTGAAGGGAAACGTTTGCAGGGTCAGGTGCGCGTGATTGATCTGCGTGCCCTGGTCACTGTAGGTTTGGCCGGCGTTCTGCGCGTGGCCGGCCGGCTGCGCCCGGGCCAGGTTGCCGAGCGCCAGGAGCGTGCCGACGACGACGGCAACTCCCAGGGCAACGCTGAGGATGGCTCCGATAGACTTCTTCATGAGTGCCTTTCTCTCCCTCTTCGGCGCGGCGTCGGTCGCCCACGACGCGCGCGGAACTGAGGACAAGCGCCGGCGCAACACCGCGCGACGCCTGCTGTTGAGAGCAGTAATACCATAGGTCAGCCGTTACACAATGGTGCGTTCTCACCATTGCGGCGTCGAAGAGGAAGGAATTGCCGCCAAGTGGACGAGATGAGGATGAGTCGAGGGCTAGATGAGGCCACGTTGGGAGGCGGCGATGACCGCACGGAGCCGCGAGTTGACGCCGAGCTTGTCCATCGCGTGCGTGACATGGTTGCGCACGGTGATCTGGCTGATGCCAAGCTCACCGGCGATCTCCACGACCGACTGGCCGTGCGCGAGCATGCGCAGCACTTCGCTTTCGCGGGTGGAGAGCTGCGGTGTGACGACTCCGGCGAGGTCGTCGCGCTCATCGCGCCGCGCTGTGGCGCCATCGTCGCGCCGGGCGACGCCGAGCGGGGCGATATGCTCGTCAAGATCGTCAACCAGATGCAGGATGCGCGGCTGCCCGTCCGGCGCATGCGTGATGGCGGTGCGCAGCAGAACGCGCCTGGTGCTGCCGTCGCCGCGCCGCACGGCGATGTCCACGCTGGGGATATGCGCGGAAGCGGTGTGGCGAGCAAGATGACAGTGGGAGCGGCAGAGCTCTTTGAGGCGCGGACTCTCCGGGCAGAAGACCTCGCCGCAGAGTCGCCCAACCGCGTCATCGGCGGAGTAGCCCAGCACCCGTTCCGCGGCGCTATTCCACTCCGCGACGCGCATCGTCTCGTCTACGACGAACGCGCCGACTGGAAGATCACGAATCTCAATGCCATGCCCTGGCCGGGTTGGACGTGGCCTCTGCACCGTTGCCGCCTTCGCTACAGTCAGCTTGAACGACGTGATGGTTTTCGGCGCGGCTGCTTTTCGTTTCCCGCGCGCTCTGACGACGGAGTAGTCTGCCTATGCTCGACAGCATAGCACGAATGCTTCATCTAGTGAAGTAGGCAATTATGGTGAGTGGCGGCGTGTCACGACGCCGTGCTACTCCGACTCTCCGCCGCGCAGCGCCTCCCAGATGACGCGGTGAGTAGCCGCGCGAAACGCGCCCCACTCGTCCCAGCGCGTCTCCAGGTCCGTCGAGTAGCCGGTGAGGGTGTCAAGCGTCTCGGCGAGGGTGAGCAGCTCATCCCTGGCGACCTCGCGGAACGCCACGACGCGCTCAGTGGGGTCTAGCGCGCCCAGCGCGCCGCCGATCTCATCCAGCAGAAAGGCGAAGGTGGCGAAGAGCGGTGTCCCATGCGCGGTCCGTATCAGCGCCGCCAGGAAACGCGCGATGGTGACGCGCAACCCCGTCTCCTCGTGGACCTCGCGCAGCAGGGCGTCGCGAATCGTCTCGCCCGGCTCGACACCGCCGGTGAGCAGGCGAAAGACACCATCGGGGTAGAACGTCTTGGTGAAGACGAGCAGCCGCCCGCTCGGACGGCGGATCACCATGCAAACCTCGAACCGGCGATGGCGCGCCACATCCTGGACGAAGCTCTGCGCGCTGATGTCCTGGGCGCGGAGCAGCGGTCGGCCATACTGTGTGGCGAGCGTCTCCACCTCCGTCCGCATCGCGTCAGGCAGCCAGTCGAGCATGCGAACGTCCTCCAGAACATGCGATGAGGGCGAGCCGAAACCGACCCGCCCTCATAACAGTACGCGCCGAATGGTCTGGCGCTTACGCCGCCGCCGCGCGTCCTCGTCCGCCGAACCGACCCAGCAGGTAGACACCGACCGCGGCAAGTATCAAGCCGAGTGAGCCGCCGATGGCGAAGGAGAACGGATTGAACCATCCGTTTCTGCTGATGGCGTTCGCGATCCAGAGTGTGATAGCCATGCCAGCGGCGAAGAGCAGCACCGCGCCGAGCGCCGCGGCGACCAGCGCCGACACCTCCGCCGGGAAGAGACGCCCGCGCGCCTGACGCACCGAGCCGAAGGCCATCAGGCCAACCAGACCGACCGCGAGCACGGCGACGATCCACGGACCAGCGACGGGGATGAATGACAGACCGAACAGGATCAACAGCACGAGCAGCACGAAGAGCGCGATCATGGCGTACTGGCCGCCGGCTCCAAAGACGCCGAAGAGCACCATACTGAGACCGGCGAGCGCGGGCGCCAGAAACTTCAGGCGCGGATTCATGCGCTGTAGATAGAGGAATCTACCGTAGGATTGCTTGAACTTGCGCTGCTTGAAGAAGATGCGGCCGCGGAGCATCTGTCCCTGTGGACCGGCGACGAGCGAATCGTTGGTGCGCTCCACGGTGTCGAGTGAGGTGAGCGCCTCATCGTAGAGCTTGACCTCCATGTAGGCGTTGGCCTTCACGAACTCGGCCTGCGTCAGGTTACGGTCGTAGCGCAGGGCGTTGTCGCTGGCCTGTATGGCGCCGTTAGGGTCCTTGTCCGTCAGCAGGACAATGGCTTTGATAAGGTGCGCGCCGGCCAGGCGCGGCTCCAGCTTGATGGCCTCGTCGGCCTCGTCGCGGGCGCCCTTGAAGTCCTTCGTGGCCGCCAGCACCTCCGCAAGCTGCACATGCGTCTTGGCGGCTTTGGGCGCCAACTGGACGGCGCGGCGGGCGGCGCTCTCGGCCTCCGGCGGGACACCGCGCAGACCCGCGCGCTGGAGCATCGCAGACGAGAGGATCAGATTGGCGTCTACGTTGGTAGATTGTTCCCGGAGAGCGCGTCGCGCTTCGTCGGCGGCGTCGGTGGACATATTCTGCGCCAGGAGCGCCTGCGCGAGCAGCACCCGCGCGCTGGTGTCGTCAGGGTTGCGCTCCAGGCGCTTGCGGCAGATTTTCTCGGCTTCGTCGGCGCGCCCGATGCTCATGGCGTACTTCGCTTTGCCCAAGGGACCGCCAGGAATGGTTCCTTGGCCCGCCATGCCGCCGCCGCGATAGATCATACGGCCCATGCTACGTGAGTATCCCTTCCTCCCTCATACGCAGGCGCGGTGGCGTGCGCGGGGACAGCAGCACATGAGAGTCGCACGGAGAACACGATGTAGTGCGATGATAACAGGAGTATTATACCGCTGGCGCGGCTGGCCTGGAAAGTCGCGCGGACCAGTGGTTCGCGGCGCATCGTTTCGCGGTGCGCGCTCGTGCGATAGAATACGCGCGAAGGTCGTGCCGTGACTAACGATGCGATATGACCCGCCGAACTGCTGAGCGGATGCGGAGGAACGGCATGGACCCATTCGCCACGCGCCCGACCGACGCGACCGCGGATTCACGGCGCGAGGCTCCGCTCCCCGCGCCGGCCGCGCCACCGGCCCCATCCGCAACCACGCCCGCTCGTTCGTCGTCGCGCGGACGACCCCGCCGTGTCTGGCCCGCCGTGCTCACGCTCTTTATCCTCGCCCCCGCCATCGGCGAGATGCTCTCCGGCTCCACGCCGCCGCTGCTGTTCATCAACCCGCTGAGCCTCGTGTTTGAGACGGGTCTCTATGGATCGGGCGCGATTCTCGTGCGCGAGCTGGCGCGGCGGCGCGGGCTGGGCTGGGCCAACATCCTCATGTTGGGCGCGGCGTATGGCGTCCTGGAGGAGGGGCTGGTCGTCACAAGCTGGTTCAATCCGCATTGGCCAGATCTGGGAACGCTCAGCGTGTATGGACGCGCCCTGGATATCAGCGTAATCTGGGCTATCGGTCTGACGGCGTACCACGCGGTCGTCAGCGTCACCATCCCCATCGTGCTGACGGAGACGTTTTACCCGGCGCTCGCCGCGCGTCCCTGGCTCACGCGGCGCGGGTTTCGTATGTTCGCGATCTGGCTCGGCGTCATCTCGGCGCTGGGTCTGCTGGCGTTCGGCTTCGCGGCGTACCACAAGCAGGGATACTCGCACCCGCCGGCGTCGTACCTCCTGGCGGTGATCCTGGCCGTCGCGCTGGTGTACGTGGGGCTGCGCTGGCGTCCCGCGCCGTACCAGCCGCGCCTCTACCGGCCGGCGCCGCGTCTGTGGACGTTGCGCGCGTTCGGCCTGCTGGCGACGCTCACGTTCTTTGTGACGCTCTGGGTCTTCCCCGCGAAGATTCCCGCCGCGTGGGTCACGGCGCTGGCGATGGTAGGTGTGCTCGCGCTCGAAGCGCTGACCGTGCGGCGTTGGTCATCGCGGTATGGGTGGTCGCGCGAGCATAGGTTGGCGCTGGCTTCGGGCGCGGTCGGATTCTTCCTGCTGCTGGCGCCGCTGCTGGAGCTTGGCGCGGAGACGCATGGGAAGCCGACAGCGGGGATGACGCTGGTGGCCTCGTTCTTCGCGGCGCTGCTCATCGTGCTGGCGCGCCGGCAGGGACGGAGGGTACGGGTAACACAGAGTAACGCAGAGTAACGCAGAGTCACGCAGAGTCACGCAGAGTCACGCGGAGTCACGCGGAGTCACGCGGAGTCACACAGAGTCACACAGAGTCACGCAGAGTTATGACAATTGATGGAGGCTGCTC
>DATEGV010000200.1:0-2035 GCA_035279925.1 Ktedonobacterales bacterium
CAGAGCCGCTTCGCCGACGGCGTGTCCCGCGAGGCGTCGGAGACCCCAACCCGAAGGCGACGGCGTTCCGATCACGGTCCCCTCTCCTGTGGGAGAGGGGTGGCCGAAGGCCGGGGTGAGGTCCATTGACGTCGGTCACCGCAAATTTACTTGATCGAGTTGGCCGTGGCAAGCATAGTTGACGTGTCTATGCTTTCGCCCCGTCCATCCAGGACATAGAAGTGGTCGCCCTTCTGCCAGTACAGCACATTCTCCGTCCCATTACGCGAGCCGGCCGTAAACATGACGCCGGTGACGCCATCTACAGACACTTGCTGGATATTGGAGACGCCCGCGGGGAAGGGGAAGATCAGCGTCGAGCGCCAGTCTATCCGCTTGCTGAGCGCGTCCGCCTGATCGGCTGGCATGCCGAGCACTTCCAGCGCCGCCTTGCCGAGTTGGGCGAGGTCAACACCAGATGGGAGCGTGGCCGTCGGCGTGGTTCCCTCGATGAGCGACAGCGCGTAATAGTTCCCCTGGTATTGCAGACGGACCGCTGAGGGCAGCACGATCGAGATCGGCTGCGCGCCGAGCGCATCAGGAATCGTCACATCAGTGACGTTGAACGCCGCCAGAATCTGCCGTAGAGATTGCACGTTGACCTGGAATTGGTACGCAGTCCGCGGCAACACGGTGTAGGTCGTCGCGGTGGGCGCGGTCACGAACGTGGTGGGCGCTTGCACGGGAAACCCGGTCAGCGCGCTCGCCTGCGCCACGGATGATACGTCTTGCGGCGCGGTCTGGCTGCCCACCTGTGTCGGTGGCGAGAGGAACAGTGTGTTCTGGTCACCGGAGAGATTTTCAAGCTGCTGGACTCGTTGCGGCGAAACGGTGATGTAGACCACCTTGTCCGCGCGGAAGACCTGCAACAATGAATCGGCGGCGGCGCGGATGCCCGGCACGAGCAGCGAGAGCGCCAGCGCGGCGGCGACAGCGGCGGCAATCGCGGACCGGCGGCCACGCGCACGGACGAAGCGGCGCGGTCGGTGGCCAGTCCGCAACGGCGTCGGGCCAACGCGGTCGTGGAACCGTCGCAGCGCGGCGTCCACATCGGGAACGGAGCCGCCGTCCCGCAGCAGGTCGTGGGTGTGTGTATCCAGCGCGAGCAGGTCGCTCGTCTGTTCAGCGCAGGGCGCGCAGCCGTCCAGATGGCGCGCGACGGCGTCGAGCTCGTCCTCCGGCAGTTCGCGGTCGAGATAGGCGCGCAGAGCGCCCGGATCATAGCAGGTGGTCATCTCTACGACTCTCCCTTCTTCATCTGGGATGAGGGCGTTGTGTTCAGTTGGTTCCAGGCTAGCTCGAAGGCGCGTTCGGCGCGCACCAGCAGTGTGCCGACGGAGCCGGCGGCGACTTCGAGAATCGTGGCGATTTCGGCGTATTTGAGGCCCTCTTGCTGGCGCAACACCAGCAGCTTGGCCTGACGTTCGGGCAGGGTGGCGAGGGCGGCGCGCACGCGCTGTCTCTCCTCGACCCGCAGCGCCTCGGCTTCGGGATCGGGCGCCTGCTCCTCGGTGTAGAGGCGCGGCAGCCGTGCCTGAGCGCGCTTGCGGGAGCGCAGGGCGTTGTAGCCGCGATTGAGGGCGACGCGAAAGACCCAGGCGCGCGTGGCGTCGTCGTCAAACTGGGCGTGCGGGTGCGTGTAGAGCGCGAGGAAGGTCTCCTGCGCGACATCGTCGGCCTCGTCATCATCGCCGAGCATGCGGTAGAGCAAGCGGCGCACGGGTGTGTACTGCGCGCGAAACACCTGCTCGAAGCGCGAGGTGTCACGCGGGCGTTTCGCGGTGGCCGGTGGCCGGTCCGTTTCCACAGATGACGCGACCTCCAGTGGGTATGTCTGTTTCATGGCGTTTCCTGTAGCTGCTCATCCCGGGAGAGTGACGTTGCACGTAGCTAGAACACCACGGGCGGCAGCGTTGTGACAAGGGGGTGGGCGGACCTCACCCCCGGCGCTGCGCGCCACCCCCTCTCCCACAGGAGAGGGGGAACAAGACCCGGA
>DATEGV010000201.1:0-3777 GCA_035279925.1 Ktedonobacterales bacterium
CGACGACGCTCGCCGCGCCACGGGGAGCGCGCAGGCCCTTGTTCCACGATTCGCCGGTGGCGAGCGGCACGATGGCGGCGATCTTGCCGGTGCCGGTCATGGTGTCGCCGATCTCGATGCCCGGCAGCGAGAGGTCGCCGACGGACTCGAAGTCCCAGACGGGCGGCGGCGGCGCGGTCATGCGCGGGCGGGCAATCGGCGGCACGGGGATGCGGCCGCTCTCGCGCTCCCACGGGGGCGTCTCGCCGGAGTCGTCGCCGAGGCGCGCATTGACCGGGAAGTTGGGGCGCGGCGTGGATTCGCTCGGAGTGTAGGTGGGGAGCGGCGGCGGTGGTCCGAAGCGGTCAGCCGGCCGGGAGTCCTGCCCGGCCGCGGATTTCTTTCGTCGCATACGCTCCTCGTCACCACCGCAGGCCACACAACCCTATCCCACGGAGTGGCTGTCGCGCCGCAGTCGCAGGCATGATACCATCCCTATCTCAGGGATACAACGTTTTGGGGTCGGATACGCGCCAAGCGGCGATGGTTGGTTCATAGCAGATTCAGCGCTCTCGGCCCTGAACGGCCGGCGCACGGGATAGGAAGCGACCTGAATCCCGCCGCGTGGCCGTCTATGCGGCCGCTTCCGTGTCAGAGGGGCAGATCCCAGACGGGATACCACCGCTCGATTTCTTTCTCGACAGGCAGGTCTTTGTCCAGCGCCGTCGCCAGGCGCAGCTCCTCGGCATTGTCGCGGCGGCGCAGTTTGTCGTGGCTGTCCTGGGTGGGCACGAACGGGAAGAATAGGCTGCGTTTGTAGTTGTAGAGCCAGTACAGCTCGTGGTTGTCCCTGTCGTTGAAAGCGAAGATGGCGAAGAGCAACTGCGAGCCGTAGCCCTGTTCGAGGAGCGTCTGGCTGGCCATGTGCAGCGTCGTCACGAGCATCTGGAAGTCTTTGCAGGTGAAGATGAGCCAGGAGTAGCCGAGGTCGTCCTTGAAGGGCTTGTAGCTGAGCTGGTCGTCGCGACCGGCGATCTTGAGCAGTTGATCGAGGTCTTGCTGGATCTGGGCGAACGGGCCAGAGGCGACCCCCTTGAAGCACATCGCGGCGACGCCCTTGGGAGTGAGCTGCTGATCCGTCTCCAGCGTGATCTGCGCGGTGCTCATGGCAAAGAGCCGCTCCTCGCCCATTGGGGTCGGCTTCTGTCTGCCAAAGAGCGCGTCCAATATTCCCATCGCGCGGACCTCCACTCACTGTAATACGGTTTCGCGGCCATAAATGGCCGGCGCACGGCAACGATCCAACCTGATTTCATATCACAACACGCGGGCGCGAGGCGTATCAGTACCCCGCGCCCGCCAGAGCTCGCTCAATTCCGTTAGCGCGGCGAATTCGCGCGCTCCATCTGCTGCTGCATCGCCTGCAAGCGGGCCACGCGCTCCTGCACGGAGGGGTGGGTGGAGAACAAGTTTTGCAGCGAGTCGCCACGCAGGGCCGGCACGATGAAGAGCGCGTTGACAGTCTGCGCCTTGCGGAAATCCTGTTGCGGGATGCGCGGATTCTGCATGTTGTTGCTGATGCGCAGCAGCGCCGAGGCGAGGTTCTCCGGGGCGCCGGTGATGAGCGCGGAGCCACGGTCGGCCGCGAGCTCGCGATAACGGGAAAGCGCGCGGATCAGGATGAAGCTCAGCACGTAGGTTACGACCGAGGCGAGCAGCGCCAGCACGAGGCCCTCGCCCTCGTCGTTGTTGCGTCCGCGCCCATAGCCGCCTCCGCCAAACATGCTGATCCAGAAGAAGTTCTGGACGATGAGCGAGGCGACCATCGAGAAGAAGGTGGCGACGGTCATCACGAGCATGTCGCGGTTGAGGATATGGGTGAACTCGTGGGCCAGCACAGCCTCAAGCTCCTGCGGGTTGAGCTGGCTGAGGATGCCGGTGGTGACGGCGACGACGGCGTGGTTCTTGTTGCGGCCCGTCGCGAAGGCGTTCGGGATGCTCGAATTGACGAGGGCGACCCTCGGCTTGGGCAGATTCGTTTGCAGGGCGAGGCGGCCGATGATGTCGTGCAGCTCCGGCGCGTCCTGCTCATCCACGATCTTGGCGCCCATCGAGGAGAGCGCGATCTTGTCGGCGAAGAACAACTGGATGGCGCCGATGATGACCGCGAAGATGGCCAGGTAGATGATCCCTACGCCAAGCGACCAGAGCACGGTGCCGAAGATCACGTAGATCAGGCCCAGCAGGAACATCGTGATCAGCATGCGCACGGAGAGTTTGACGTCCGGCTTATACCAGCTAGGTCTGCGTTGTGTTGTCATGTGATTTTCGCTCCTGGAGGCGCCATAATGCGTCGCGCCCATACACACGCTCTGCGCGGTCGCTCATGGCCGGCGCTGGATGGCGTCTCACATCGAGATTTCATCTCACTTCATAATACACTGTTCATGCCATCCAGGTTGCAAGAGATTTTCAGACTAGCCCGCTCAGGACGGGCGCGCGTCGTGTTAGCGGCGGGAGGCCAAGCTCATCTACCACTGGATTGAGGTAGTTGCGGGCGATCCAGGCGACGACCGGGACGACGACCGCGTCGCCGAAGCCGAAGAGCGCCTGATCCAGCGAGTCGGGAAGGGGATAGTCGTCCGCGCCCATCAGACGGGCTGCCTCGCGTGGGGTGAGCAACCGCACCTGATACTCACTGAAGCCGGCCTTGAAGAGGATCTGCTTGGCGCTGCCGCCCTTTGGGGTGCGCAGGCAGCCCGCAAGGCCATCCACCCGCAGCTCAGCCATGGACTTTGTGACGCCGGTCGCTTTGTCGTGTCGCATGCGACGAAACGCCGTCCCATAGGACCACGATTGCTGGGCGATCATCGTATCTGCGATCTGGCGGTGGCGCGGACTCATCTGACTAAGCAGGTACGCGGCGCGCTCATCGCTCCACCAGCGCGGGTCGTCGTGCGCAAGGTCTTCGAGGATGTCGGTGAGTTGCGGGCCGTGCGCGGGCAGCGGCGGCAGCGGCCGGATGCGCCAGCGAATGTTGGGGCGCGAACGAATATACGCGACGAGCGCGGGCGGTCGGGTATCGCTGACCTCAGCCACACTGTTGTCTGGGTGAACTGCCGGCAGAAGACCATCCCGGACGCCGACGACGAAGAGGCGCTGGCGGCTCTGCGGCACGAAGCGCACGGCGTCGAGCATGAAGGCGTCTACTGAATAACCGAGCCGATTGAGCGCCAGCATCACCTCGCCAAAGTCCGCGCCCTTGTTGGAGGTGAGGAAGGCCGGCACGTTTTCGAGCAGCACGAGCGGTGGCCGCCTGCTTGGAGAAAGGCCCTCGATGACGCGGAAGAATCCCCAGACCGCGCCCGACTCGACGTGGTACACGCCGCGCCGGCCCCCGGCAAGTGAGAGATCGGTACATGGGAACGATGCAGTGAAGAGTGTCACTGGCGGCAGCAGCGAGACATCCAGGCGGTGGATGTCGCCGACGACATAGTGCCAGTCGGCGTCCGGGAAGCGCGCCCGGTACATGGCGAACTTGCTCTCGTCAATGTCGTTGGCAAACTGGACGCTCCACCCGACCTGTTCGAGGCCCGCGCGAATGAGGCCGATGCCAGCGAAGAACTCGGCCACCGTGCGCGCCGGGTGCTCCCCCTCTCCTGTGGAGCGGTCCGGCTCGCGCGTCTGGCTCCCCCTCTCCTGTGGGAGAGGGGGCTGGGGGGTGAGGTCCATTCTACGCGTCTATCTGCGCGCGCTGGAGCCGGCCGCTGTAATCCACGTAGATCGCCTTCCATTCGG
>DATEGV010000202.1:0-5548 GCA_035279925.1 Ktedonobacterales bacterium
CGTATCGGCTTCTTCATCGGGAACATCGGTCCAGTCTCCTTTCCCTTAGTTCCAGGTGGAGCAAGGCCTTATGAACCTTGTTATCCCCCCTTGGGTGTACGCTCAGGATAGCACAAGACCACGCATATGTCAACCCTGGACGGCAAACTCGCGCGGCGAGAAACCCGGAAATAAAGCGCGTTTGCATGGCGTGAACACTGCACGCACGGCGACAGTTGGGGAGCCATCCCGGCTGACGGAAGCGGCCGCTGTTTGGCTGACCAAGCGTGGCACGGCGCGTCACCGCAGGCGCTCGATAGTCTCACAGATGAGCCTCGGCAGCGCATCAAACGAGTACGGCATGAGCAGGCGCTCGCCGCGTTGGTGCGCCCCGCCGCCGTACGGGCCGAGATTGACGACGGGCACGTTCAGCGCCTTGATCTCCGCCAGCGGCAGACTGTAACCACCCGCGCGCGTGGTGTCCCATTGTTCCGCCCAGACGGGCATGTTGGCGGCGAGCGCCGCCGTTTGTATCCCTTCGTCGAGCCGCAGATAACTCATGTCCGACAAATAGGGATAGTATTCCTCGATCTCCAGGGCGAGCTCAGGATGCGCCTTGACGACGTGGCGCATCGCGTCGTGCAGATCGCACCTCGTAGCCGCCACAAACGGATAGTACGGCGGCGAGAAGTAGAGCACCGCCGCTGGGCCAGGCAGCCCGGAGAGCGCCCAAAGCCCTTCGACGAGATGGAGAGCGCGCTCCCGTTTGTCCAGGTCGGCGGGCCAACGCGCCCACTCCCGCGCGACGTGTCGGGCGACCTGTTCGGCTCCAGCGCGAGCCTGGACCTGCTCATACAGTTCCGCGTAGGTGAGCACGGTCGGCTGACGCGACGCGGGCGCATCCGACTGGGCCGGAACGCCCTGCGCATACCGCCAACGGCTCCCCGCGGCCTCAATGCGAGAAAGCGCGCTCTCCATCGTCTCCCGCGCGCGTTGTGTCAGTTCCGCGAGCGCCCGTTCTGGACCCTTTGAGAAGGTCAGCACATTCAGATGAAAAAACGCCGTAAAGGGCAACTGCACGTCGTAGTGCGTTTTCAGGTCGGCGGCGCGCAGGGTCACCGGCGGTGGGGTCACGCGGTCGTTGATCCGTTCGCAGAGTTCCGTATTCATGCTGAGGTCACGGATGAGTTCGGCGGCAAGCACGTTGACATCCAGCCCCTGAAATGGATCGCCGGCATGCCCTTCGCCGCCCACGACGAAGTACGTGACGAGCATTTTGCCGATGGTGCCGGTGTAGATGTAGCGATGCGGATCGCCCGTGTAGCGCGCGGTGGTGTAATCGGTATTGATCGCGCCGACATATTCAAGCTGTCGCCGTTCGCGCAGCGCGGTGAGGAAGCGCACCGCTTGCAGCACGCCGGCCGATTCGTTCTCCTCGTCCGGGGTGGCCAGCAGTACGGCGGAGACCGGTCGCTCGGCCTGCGGCAGCGTGGCCAAATGGCGCATCACCGCGATGTTGGCGGCGACCCCGGCCTTCATGTCTATTGTTCCCCGGCCAAACATCCACTCCTCTGGATGGTCGCCGAGCACATCGGCAAGGCCCGGCGTGATGGCCTCGAGCTCGGCTCGGCGTGCCGCCAGCGCGTCGGGATCGAGCGCATACGCTTCGAGCGGTCCGTAATCCGCAGTGGCGACCGTGTCAATGTGGCCGAGGAGAATGATCGTCCTCGCGCTGGCTCCAGGCAGGTAGGCGTAGGCGTTGTGACGTCCGTGCGGATCATCGCTCAGCGCATCGAGTCCGATCTCGGCGTAGGCGCTCTCGAGTCCGTTCTCCGTCAGGATGGAGACGATCTCGCGGGTGACGTTGTCCTCGCCCGGCCCGGGGCTGACACTGTGGATACCTACCAACCGGATAGTATAGGCGCGCACGGTGTCATACCAGTCCGCGCGCGCGAACCATTCGTCCTCCATTGGACGCGTTTCCTCCTACATCTCAGGCGATGACTAGCGTGTGGGCGCCTCGACGGTCACCGGAATCTCACTGGATTGCACACCGGCTTTTTCCATGCGCAGGACCCCGACGCGGATACGCGCGCCGTTGGTGAGGCGTTCGAGGTGTCGCCGCAGGTCCTGGACGGTGGCGATCGGGGCCCCGTCAATCTTGAAAATGACATCGCCCGGTCGCAGACCCGCACGTTCGGCTGGGCTGCGTGGGCTGACGGCGACGACCTCAACGGCGGTCTCTTTCTCGATGCGATGGGCGCGCCGAAGAGATTGCGGGAGGACCCCCGCCTGCGCCGCGACGCCGATCATCGCGCGCCGCACTACGCCGTCCCGCATCAGTTGGGAGGCCACCCAGCGCACGGTGTCAATGGGAATCGCGAACGACAGGCCCTGTGTTTGTTGCAGCACCGCGACATTGACGCCGATGACCTCGCCCAGTGAATTGACGAGTGGTCCACCGGAGTTACCGGGGTTGATCGGGGCGTCGGTCTGAATGATATCTTCGATGAGTTGGCCGCCGTAGCCGGGCAGGGTCCGATGAAGCGCGCTCACGATGCCTGCCGTCACAGTGCTCTGTAGTCCGGCGGGGCTACCAATAGCCACGACGAGCTGGCCAACTTGCAGACTCTCGGAGCTACCCAACCGCGCGCTCTGCAGCGACATGCCCGACGGCGGCGAGACGCGCACAATGGCCACGTCGGTATCGGCGTCCGCGCCGACGACACTGCCGGCGAGATCATGCCCATCCGCCAGCGTGACGGTGATGCTGCGCGCGCCGTCTACCACATGCGCGTTGGTGATGATGTAGCCATCCGGGGCAAAGATCACACCCGAACCAGCGCCCTCCGCCAGGCGCGGCATGACGCTGCCCATCGAGCGGTCCATCACGGCTTTGCGCACGCCGACCTGTACGACCGCCGGCCCAACCTGCTTGACTACGCCGATGATCGTGCGCGAATAGGCGTCGAGCGCCTGCGTATCCGTGATCGCAGCCTGGCGCGCCGTGTCGCTCGCCGCTTCATCGTGTGTCCGTCCAAACCAGGCCATGACCCCTTGCCTCCACTGGTGCCTGTACCGAACATCACCACGATGGCGAGCGCGCCACACATGTTCGTCGCCCGCATCGTGTACCGCTTACTCTACCACAGCGATGGGAGCGGCCGGTGGTGGCGTTTTCGCTTGTCGCGCCGCACGCGGACGTGCTATGCTGTCCTTGCCTTTAAGCAGCGGGGCCGTAGCTCAGGGGCAGAGCAGGGGCCTTTTAAGCCTCGTGTCGTGGGTTCGAATCCCACCGGCCTCACCCCCGCCGTCTCACCCCACTCCAACGACGCGGTTGCGCATCACGCCGACGCCCTCAATCTCGCTCTCCATCACGTCACCCGGCCGCAGAAACTCCGGCGGCGTGCGACTGAAGCCGACGCCCGCCGGTGTGCCCGTGGCAATGATGTCGCCAGGCTCCAGCGTCAGCACCTTACTCAGTGTCGCGATGATCGTCGCTACGTCGAACAGCATGTTGGCGGTCGAGTCGCGCTGTTTGACCGTGCCATTCACCCGCAGTGTCAGCTCCAGGGACTGCGGGTTCGCCAGCTCATCCGCCGTCACGAGCCACGGACCCATGGGGGAGGAAGCGTCCAGGCTCTTGCCCTGAAACCATTGGATGCCCGGCTTGTGTTGAATATCCCGCGCCGTCACGTCGTTGAGAATGGTGTAGCCGACGACGTACGACAGCGCGGCCCCGGCGTGAATGTGCCTGCCCGCACGGCCGATCACCGCCGCGAGCTCCACCTCCCAGTCCAGTTCCTGCGTCAGCGCTGCGTCATAGGGAATATCCGCGTAGGGGCCGGTGATAGCGGTCGTCGCCTTGGTAAAGACATTGGGATATTCAGGCAGCTTCACCGCTTCCCCAATCGCTTGCAGCGATTCGCGCGCATGCTCGGCATAGTTGCGTCCCAAACAGAAGACGTTTCGGCGCGGACGGGGGAGCGGCGCCAACAGCTCAACGCCGGCAAGCGGCGCATATGCTTGTGGCTCCGCGCCCGCGACAAGCGCCGCGACCCGTTCGAGTCCAGGCGACCCCGCCTCGATGAGCGCCTGCATATCGCGCAGTTCTGGCGGCGGCTCCTCGCCCGCCAGCAGCGCGGCGCGGCCAATATCAAGCAGGCTATCGCCGTTCACGACGCCAATACGAGCGCCGTCTGGCGTTCGGAATGTCGCAAGTCGCATGCGCCTCATCCTTTCGTGGGTCAACCCGCCAGACCCTAGCTCCGGCTTGTCTCCCCGATTATGCCGGAACTGAGACGAACGCCGCCAGACGCCAGCACCTTCTTGTGAATGCTCTGCTTGGCCTACTCTGACGCGGCGACGAATGACGCGATACTCGCGGCGAGTTCGTCAGGGCGCTGGAGCGGAATGTCGTGGATCGTATCGCGCATCCATCGCGTCTCCACACGCGGCGCATTGGCCAACATCCGCGTGGCGCTCTCAATGCCCTGTCGCTTCGTCACAAGGAACGCCTCGCCACGCGCGTCAGGCGCTGACTGCTCGGCCATTACGAAAAGGACCGGGCAACGAACTGCCTGATACGTTGGGATTGGGTCTTCATCCCACATCGCGCGCAGAATCTTCATGTGATTGGCCCGCGCCAGCCGAGGACCAACCGTGTCGTCGGGGCGAAGCTCGACGATATTGAGCATGATGTCTTCTAGCTCCGGCCGCCAGTTGGGATTCCCTTTGCGCACCCAACCCAGAAACGTTTCGCGCGGTGTGCCGGCGAAATCCGGCGGCGCGAGATCGCGGCTGGTGGTCTCCCAGGTCGCGCCCGGGCGCTGACGCAGCATGCCGAAACCGCCGTCAACTAACGAAAGCGACGCCACGCGCTCCGGATGCGCCGCCGCGAGTTCGAGAGCGACATTTGCGCCCCAGGAATGGCCCGCGAGGTGGAACCGCTGTCCGAGTCCAAGTTCGTCGGCGGCGAGCAAATCATCCTTGATGATGGTCGCGAAGTCGTACCCGTCGTCGGGCTTGTCGCTCAGTCCGTGTCCGCGCTGGTCCAACGAGACCACGCGGCGATCGTGCGCAAGCAGCGGCGCGACGAGGTCCCAGATGCGTGACGCCGAAGCCAGTCCGTGCAGGAGCAGCATCGGCGTTCTGGCGGCGCCTGCCTCGCCGCCGCCCGCCGCCCATTCGCGCACGTGCAGTGTGACGTCGCTCCCATGCGCCCGTCGCAGGATCGGATCAGTGCCGGCGCCTCCCATAGGTCGTTCCCTCCAACGCGTTCCGCGAACATACCAACCCCCGCCAAGTCACAGGCGCAAATATCAGGCGCGCTACGAACCGCCGGCGTTGTCGGCGTGTGTGTCCGGCGCCTGTACCGGCGTGCTGTCATGTGCGAGACTGGCGTGCACCATAAGGTGCGTGTGATGGTGCCACTTGCGCAAGAATACGTCGAAGTTCTTCTTGCTGCGCTTGTTGCGCTCATCGTCGCTGAGCGACTCCCACATGCGGTGCTCGTGCCGAATGACTGGCAGCTCTACAACCAGCGCGCGGTCGGGATCCGTGGCGGCGT
>DATEGV010000203.1:0-7272 GCA_035279925.1 Ktedonobacterales bacterium
GCTCAGTGATGATTCAATCAGGTGATTGACGTTTCGATTTCCCCTTGGTATCCTCTCCATCAAGTGATTGATTAGCTCTTCGCGGAGACGCCGCGCTGAGTCGCAAACCTTCCTGAAAGGACCGCCCCCATGGAGACCGCCTCCTCGACGCCCGCCAGCGGGAACGGCCGCCGCATCCACGGCGTCGCGCTCATCAGCGTGCTGACGGCGCTGATGCTCACGCTGCTACTCGAAGCCCTGGACCAGACCATCGTCGGCACCGCGCTGCCCAAGATCGTCGGCTACCTGCACGGCTTCGACCGCTACACCTGGGTTGTCACCGCGTACCTGCTCGCTTCCACCACGATGGTGCCCATCGTCGGCAAGCTCTCCGACCAGTTCGGGCGCAAGTGGTTCTTCGTCGCCGGGGTGATCGTGTTCCTGACCGGCTCGGTCCTCTCAGGCGCCTCACAGTCCATGAGCCAGCTCATCGCGTTTCGGGCGCTGCAAGGGTTGGGCGCCGGCACCGGTATCGCGCTCGTCTTCACCGTCGTCGGCGACATCTTCCCCCCAGCGGAGCGCGCCCGCTGGCAGGGCATCTTCGGCGCCGTCTACGGCTTCTCCAGCGTCGTCGGCCCCACGGCGGGCGGCTGGCTCACGGACCACGGCCCCCTGCTCGGTCATTTCGTCACCAACGCGACACGCTGGCGCTGGGTCTTCTACGTCAACCTGCCCATCGGCCTCGTCGCGCTGGCCGCGCTGCTGATCTACCTCCCGCGCAACATCTCCGTCCGCAGCACGCGCTTCCAGGGCATGGCGGCCATCAAACGGATTGACTTCCTGGGAGCCGCCCTGGCTTCCGTCGCCACCATCTGCCTGCTGCTCGGGCTCACTTGGGGCAGCGACCAGACCTACACCTGGGGTTCCGCGCACGTCGTCGGCACGCTGGTGGCCGCGGCCGTGCTCTACATCGCCTTCTTCTTCGTGGAGCGGCGCGCCGTAGAACCAATCTTGCCGCTGGACCTGTTCCGCAATCAGGTCTTCACCTCCGCCGCCGTGCTCTCACTGATGACGGGCGCCGTGCTGCTCTCGCTGGCGATCTACCTGCCGCTCTTCTTGCAGGGCGTCCTGCGCGAGTCGGCGACGAACTCCGGCGTGGTCATCACCCCGCTCACCGTCAGCCTCACCATCGGCGCGACGTTCTCGGCCATCGCCATCGCCAGAGCCGGCCGCTACCAGCGGTACACGATCTTCGGCGGCGGCGTGCTCACCATCGGCGTCTTCCTGATGACGCTTTGGACCAGCAAGACCAGCCTGCTGACGGCGAGCATTGAGATGATTATCGCGGGGTTCGGCTTGGGCATCTTCTTCGCCGTGTTGACGTTGGCCGTGCAGAACGCGCTTCCGCGCACGCGGCTGGGTGTGGGCACGGGCGCGGTGACGTACCTGCGGTCGCTGGGGCAGACTCTCGGCGTCGCCATCGTCGGCACCGTTGTGAACAACACCATCGCCAGCGACATCACACATCGCCTGCCCGCCGCCGCGACGCGGTTCATTCCGGCGCCCGCGCTCAAAGCCATCACCAATCCGCAGGTGTTGATCAGCCCGGACTACCACAATCAGGTCGTCCAGCAGGCGCACGCCAGCGCGCCACCGGCCTTTCAGGGCAATGTAGACACGGTGTTGGGCCAGATCTTCAACGCGCTGCGCCAATCGCTGGCGGTTGCCATTCAGCACGGCTTCGTCGTCGTGCTATGCTTTGCCGTGATTGTGCTGGTAACGACCTTCTTCCTGAAGGATGTCCCGCTGGCCAAGGAGTTCCGCGACGACCCCACCGAGCATAGTGGCGCCGCAACGTCGGAGTCGGTGAGCGCGCCGACGGGAGTGTAGCGGATTAGGTACGGTTCACACAGAGTCAACGGGAGTTCACACAGAGTCAAGGGGAGTTGTAGCGGAGTCGTAACAAGTTGTGAGGGGACTTCGCGGCCCTGAAGGGCCGGCGCACATCAGGAGGAGTGGGCTGAAGCCCGCCATGTACGAAAACGATGCCACCGCATTCGGTGTCACTCTCCCTCATGCGCGCGGATGAACGGTTCCACAATGACTCTGTGTGACTCTGTGTGACTCTGTGTAACTCTGTGTAACTCTGTGTAACTCTGTGTTACCCGTACCTTGCTGTACGAGGGAGAAGCGACGGTGACGGAACGTGGAGCGGCGCGCGAGGTCGCGCTTCCCTATACGGCGCGCGTGCAGATGACGCCGCTGGCGCTCATCGCGGTGATCGGCGTCTGCGTATCGCTGCTGCTGCTGGCGGCGCGGCCGCGCGGCGCGGGCGGGGTCGTCATCACGGCCCTGCTCGTCTGCCTCTGGCTGGGCGTCGGCGCGCTGCTGCTCTGGTTCGGCTCGTACCGTGTCACGCTGCTGCCGGATCGCGTGCGCTACCTGTGGCTAGGCGGCGCGCGCGAGATCGCGTACAGTGAGCTGCGCGCGGTGACGCTGGAGCGGGTGGGGCCGGCGACGGAGTCCAGCGAGCGACCGCCAAACGTGCTCGCTCTGCGCGGAGCCACCGACGACAGCGCGCTGCTCATCAGCGTGCGGCCCTTCCACGAGCGCGACCTGACGATTCTCCTCGACGCCATCGCGCAGCTTGCGCCACACGCAACGCTCGACGCCTCGGTCCAGGCGCGGCGAGTGGGCCAGGGCAAACCCTAGTCGCCCGCCGGCTCGACCCGCCAGTACACACCGCGCTCACGGCGCATGAACTCGCCGCCGACAAGCTCGCGCCGCAGCGTCGCGGAGTCCGGGTGGCGCCGTTTGATGATCTCGTTCACTTCGGCCTCAGTGTACGTGCGGCCGAACTCGAACTGGTCGGCGAGCCAGCGCAGGATGACACTGCGCTTTTTGCGGTACGCCGGAATCTCGCGCAGCGTGCCCTCCTGCAGGAAGTCCCGCAACACTTTGCGCTCCCAGGCGTCCGCGTCGTCCTTGGCGATCACCGCGACCCGCTCCGGCGTCGCCAACAGTTTGTTGATGCGGCCCAGCCCTTTGCCGTTCAACTGATAGATGTGCGTGTTGCCCTCCGCGCGCATACGCACGAGCTCGAGCTCCTTCAGCTTGTTGAGGTGCCACGACACCGTCGAGGGCTTGAGATCGAGCAGCGTCGCCAATTCTTCCACACTGCGCTTCTCCGTCGCTAGCAACCCCAGCAGGCGCAGCCGCGTGTGGTCGGCCAGCGTCTTCAGGAAGCGTACGATGCTGTCGAGGTCTTCACCCTCTTCCGCCGTCATGCCAGCGCTCCTCTCCTTCGATTCTCATCTAGCTTGATGTGTATCTAATTAGATGCTAATCAACTTTGTATCCTCTGTCAAGAGGGGATAGCGCCGCGCGAGCGGACTATTGTGTCGCCAAAGGCCGCGCTCGTTCGTGATACTTCAATAGGAGACGAGCGTGGCTCGCGGGAAGTGGCCCAGCGGAGGTGAGAAGAGCGTGGGCAATCGGATGTGGACGCGAAAGCTAGGGCCACTGCTTCTGCTGCTCGTCGTGGCGCTTGCTCCCGCCGCCTGCGCGCCGCGTAGCGCCGTGTCCAGTTCCGTTCAATTGCCGGTCGCCGCTCCTCAGCGAGCCAGTCGCCCCACCGCGCCGCTGCTGGCGACGCACTCCCGCGCGCAGGCGGTGATGAGCTGCCAGACGCCATCCGCGCCATCGGCGGTGATGGATGTCAAGCTGCTCCAGCAGCCGTTCGTCCTCGATGGCGGCCCCGCATCCTGCGCGCTGCTGCGCCTGGTGATCCCCGCGCCCGCTGGTGGCGTTCCCGCCGTCGGCGGCCAGCTCATCCTCGTCAACCTCACACAGCAGTGGCTTTGGGCGTATCAGGACGGCGCGCTCGTCACCGCCATGCCGATCACCAGCGGCCAGCCGTACCTCTGGACGCCGGAGGGAACGTATCACGTGCTCTATAAGGTCCAGAACACGACATTCTATTCGCCCTGGGGCCCCGGTTCGCCGTGGTACTACTCGCCGGAGCATGTGGACTACGCGCTGTTCTTCCGCGATAAGGGCTATTTCATCCACGACGCGCCCTGGCGGCACGCCTTCGGTCCCGGCACCGACGTGCAGCACACCGATCCCGACGGCACGCAGGAGACCGGGAGCCACGGCTGCGTGAATATGCCGCCCGCCGCCGGCCAGTGGCTCTATACCTGGGCGAATCCGGGCGCGACCATCGTCATCACCGCGTAGTCACGTGAGCGGCGTCTTCGTCTGCAGCGCCATCCACCAGATGAAAGCCGCCCAACTGCGCCAGCCCACCCATCGCTCGGCGTAGGCGCGCGCCTCGACCTCGGTCGCGCTGCGTCCCAGGCCATACGCCCGACCAATCGCGGCGCGCAGACCCGTATCCGCGGCGGGGAAGCTGTCCGGCACGCCCAGTCCGCGCATCAGCACATACTCCGCCGTCCAGCGACCGATGCCCCGCAGCCGCGTCATCTCCGCCACCGCCTCATCGAAGGGGAGCGCGCCCACGGCGTCGAGGTCCAGCGCGCCCTCGGCGACGGCGCGGGCGGCGTGGATCACGTAGCTCGCCTTGGAGCGGCTGAACGAGCGGGTGGTCAGTTCGGCGGGGTCCAGGGTGGCGACGACGGCCGCCGTCGGGAAGACCGGATAGGCCTGCCCTTCCACGGTCAGGGAGTGTCCACGGAGATCGAGCAGCGTCCGCTTCAATGTGCGCGCGAAGCCGACGGTGATCTGCTGCCCAATGATGGCCCAGGTCAGCGCCTCGAACGGCGACGCGATCAGCACCGGGCGCAGGCCGGGGAACTGGCGCACGACGCGATCAAAGATGGGATCAGCGGCGGCGACCCGTAGAAACGGCTCCGGGTCCGCGTCCAGCAGAAAAATGCGGCGAATCTGTCGCGCCGCCGCCGCGACCGTCGTTTCGTCCACCGCCGCGCCCGTCACCTCAAGCAGCAGACGCGGCGCCGCAGATGACCCCAGCGAGCGCAGCGTCAGCAGCGTGTCGCGCCCGTCGTGCGTGAAGGTGCGCCGGTAGACGCCATCGGGGCTGATCGCTTCAAGTACCGCCGACGGGGAGGAGCGCAGATACACCAGCGCGCGGTCGAAGTCATATGGAGCCACCGGCGCCAGCTCGATAGATCGGGTCGTCATGGCCACCGGCGCGGCGGGTTGTTCGGCGATACTCACAGTTGCCCCTCTCAACGGATACGCGGCGGCCACGAGCCCGCGACCACCGTCTCATAGGTACAGTCACATCCTCACGCGCTGGCCGGCGCCGCTGGCCGGCAGAGCTTGCACGGGTGGAAGCCCGCCTGGAACGCCTCCGCTTCCGAATGGAAGTAGATCGTGTTCTCTTCGCTGGCGTGCTTGAGTGAGGAACACGTCGGCAAGCAGAAGGACTTCGAGCCGCGGCTGCCCTGGAAGCGTAGGCCGCGCTGGGCAAGGTCATGCAGGTGCGGCAGATCTACGCCCTCGTACTGGAGGATGCGCGCCTTCGTCTCCACGCCGCCGCCGGAGTAGTTGCCCAGGTCCCCATTCGTGCGCACGACGCGATGGCAGGGAATCACGAACGGGATGGGATTGCGCGCCAGTGCGGTTCCAACCGCCCGGACGGCGCGTGGATGCCCAAGCTCGCGGGCGATCCAGGCGTAGGAACGCACCTCGCCGCGCGGGATGCTCAGGGCGGCCTGCAGGACCTCACGTTGGAATGGCGTCACGGTGGAGAGGTCAACCTGGCTGGGCAGGGGCCTGCGTCCCTCGATGGCGGCGACGACGCGATGCGCCACGCTCGCCGGCGGCTGCTCCTCGCGAATCGGCGACTCGCCCAGCGCCTCAAGCGCCTGCTCCAGGAACTGTTCCTCGCTCCGCGCGGAGAGGTAGCGCACGATGTTCTCGCGATAGGCCACCCAGATGCGGCCGAGCGGCGTCGCCAGCGCGGCGTAGCGCGTCGTCCACGGGCGGGCGATCAGAGAGGCGCGCAACATGCGCCGGAACACGGGGTCCAGCGCGACGGCGGGCGCGGTGGCTCGCAGCGTCAGCTCCAGACGCGCGAGGTCGGCGTCATCCGTGGACGCGCCGCTCAACGCTCCATTCAACTGTGCTCGTGTCTCGTTATCTGGTCGCATCGAAGACGCCTCCCTTCTCCTGGTGGTCCCGCTCCGCCCACATTCCCAGCGCGACGGCTCTGCGGCGCAGCTCGTTGAGCGCCCGATAGTTCAGCTGCTTGCTCGCGGCGGGCGACCGGCGCATGCGGCGCGCGATCTCATCGTATTCGAGGTCCCAGGCGTAGCGCAGCGTGAGCACACGCGCCATCGTCTCCGGCAGGCCCTCGATCAGCCGCCAGAGCGCGCCCGCCTCTTCCCGCCGCACCAGCTCTTCAAGCGTGGCGGGGTCGTCGCTGGGCGGATCGTCGTCATCGGTGAGGGGCCGCTGCCCGGAGATTTTGACGCGGCGACGCGCCTGTTCGCGCAGGACATTGGCCGCGATCCCGAAGAGCCACGCGGCGAAGGGGCGATCCGTGCGCTCATAGCGCGGCAGCGCCTCCAGCGCGCGGCGAAACGTCTCCGCCGTCAGGTCCTGCGCGTCTGGATGCGCGCCGACGCGGCGATAGACGTAGCGGTACACGGGCTCGACGTAGCGGTCGTAGAGCGCGCCGAAGTCGCCGCGATCGCGCTGCGCCCGCTGGATGAGCGCGGTCTCTTCGCGAGCCAGCGCGTCTTCCATCACAACCACCTTTTTGGCCTCCCAGGGTGTTGACACGCGCTCATTGTCGCACGTCTCACCAGGGGCATGTCGTGGGGGGCGCGGGCGTAACACGCGATTCACGCGGACCAGCGCGCGGCGAGCGAAATGCGCTATACTGAGGGCGTCCCTCGCGTGGTCACTGGCGGGGGCGCGGCCCTGTAGCTTAATGGACAAAGCACCGGTCTTCTAAACCGGTCATCCGGGTTCGATTCCCGGCGGGGCCACCCCTCTCGACTCCCCTTGAATTCCGCACTTTAGGCGATCTAGCAGAGTGCTCATTTAAACGGCCTTCCTGCTTTGATAGCCAATTTGACAGCCAAACGACAGTTTACGTCGGTGCCGGCGTCACTCCCTGCTGGGAGCAGCGATTTGACTTGCTACACTTTTTGCGCGTCCCGCCTGCCGGTTATCGCCTTGTTGATGATGTGCCAGGTTGTGCCTACGGTTTCCAGTCGCACGATTCTCGGCAGGGGACTAGGTAGGTGCTCATCTCAGAAACAACCACCGTAGTTTCAAGTTTACCCTCACCAAGCGCAC
>DATEGV010000204.1:0-5417 GCA_035279925.1 Ktedonobacterales bacterium
ATGTAGAATCCGCTCACCCGCCCGCGCAAGCGCGCGGGCAGATCGTTGTGGAGGTACGCCAGCCCGGCCACGATGATCCCAGGGACGACCAGGCCCTGCGCGGCGCGCGTCGCGACCAAGAGCGGGAAGGTCGGCGCCACCACGGTGAGCGCGCTCAACACCGTCAGCGCAACGCTACAGGTCATCATTGAACGGCGGCTGCCGACGCGGTCAATGACGCGGCCAGCACCCAGCGAAGCGGCCGCCAGCCCAAACGTGACACTGAGCAACGTCAGGCCGGCGGTCGCCGCATCCACATGAAAGTCGTGCCCAATCTGCGGCAAGATGGGCTGCGTCGAGTACATCGCCGCGAAGGCTACTGACGCCCCGATGTTGGTGGCGATCAAGCCGCGCAGACGACCTGGATCAAGTCGCTCGCTATCCGCTTCCATCAAATGCCGAGGTACGCGGCGCGAATCGCGTCGCTGGCGAGCAGCTCGCGCCCGGGACCGCTGAGGACGATGCGCCCATTCTCGATGACATAGCCGCGATCGGCGCGTTCCAGCGCAATCTGGACGTCCTGCTCCACCAACATGAAGGTCAGCCCTTCCTCACGATGGATTGTGTCAATTGCCGTGAGCAGATCATCCACAATGGTCGGGGCCAGACCCAGCGAGAGCTCGTCAATGAGCAGCGCGGAGGGGCGTGTCATCAGGCCGCGTCCGATAGCGACCATCTGCTGCTCGCCGCCAGAGAGCAGGCCGGCGAGCTGCGTGCGCCGTTCACGCAATTTGGGCAGCAGCGTGTAGACACGTTCGAGGTCGTTCGCGATGGCGGCGGACGATCCGGCGCGCCGGGTGTAGGCGCCCAGGCGCAGGTTCTCCTCGACGCTCAGTCCGCTGAAGAGGTGGCGCCCCTGTGGGACATGGGCCAGCCCCCGCCGGACGATGCGCTCGGCCGGCATGCGCGTGATGTTGTGGTCCCCAAGCTCAATACTCCCCGACCAGGCGCGCACGAGGCCGGAGAGGACCGCGAGTAAGGTAGACTTGCCCGCGCCGTTGGCGCCCACCAGGGCGACGACCTCACCGGGACGCAACTCCAGCGAGATATCCCAGAGCACCTGCGTGTCGCCATAGCCGGCGCTGACGTTGCGCACGCTGAGGAGTGGTCGGGTGGCGGCGTCCGGGCTGGTAGGAGGAACCGCCGAGTGTTCCCGCGATGAGAGGCTCATGAGTTATTCTCTTCCTCGTGTGGCGCCGCCGCGCTGGTAGGATCGAGTGGGGCCGCGCCCTGGGCGCGCGAGTTCTTGGCGTATCGTTCGCCCAGGTACGCCTCGATCACTTTGGGGTCGGAGAGCACCTCCTGGGGGCTGCCTTCGGTCAGGCGCTTGCCGAAATTGATCACCAGCACGCGATCCGAGACGCCCTGTATCGCGCGCATGATGTGCTCGATAACGACGACGGTGACACCGCTCTCGTTGATCTCACGGATGAGCCGTACCGCCAGCTCAACCTCAGTGGGGATCAGACCCGCCATCACCTCATCGAGCAGCAGCAGCCGCGGCTTGAGGGCGAGCGCGCGGGCCATCTCCAGCCGTTTGCGGTCGGCCACGGTCAGTTCGTCGCCTTTGAGCGCCGCCTTGGCCGTGAGACCCGTTCGTTCAAGCACCTCATCGGCGATGCGCATCGCCGCGGCGCGGTTCGGGGCGCGCCCGCCAAAGAGCGCGCCGACGACGACGTTCTCGCGCATACTCAGGCCCGCGAACGGCTGAGCGACCTGGAACGTGCGGGCGATGCCGAGGTGCGCGCGTTGATGTGGCCGCAGACGACCGATGTCCTGTCCCTCGAAGCGGATAACGCCGCTGGTCGGGCTGAGCGCGCCCGCGACAAGGCCGACCACCGTGGACTTGCCGGCGCCATTGGGACCAATAACGCCCAGCACCTCGCCAGAGCGCACCGCGAAGCTCAGATCGTCCACCGCGGAGAGCCCGCCAAAGCGCTTGACCACGTGGTCGAGTTCAAGGATCGGCGCGCCGCCTTCGACGCCCGGTTCAGACGCCATTGGATATGTTGAAGCGTGCGACACGCCGCACTCCCTCCTTCACGCGCCGGCTGTAGCTCAGTTTGACGCCCGCGGGCGAGCGCAGCAACTCGCGGACGAGACGGACGATGCCCTGGGGCAGGAAGATAGTGACCAGGATGATGAGGCCGCCCAGCAGCGGGGCATGGATGCCGGGATAGTTGAATGTGGTGTACTGGTCCAGATATTCGATGATAATTGCTCCCAGCACCGGGCCAAGGATCGTGCCGGTACCGCCAAGAAAGGTCATCAGGACCATCGCCACCGAAATATTGACGTCGAACGCGCCCCCCTCGCTCAAGGGATCAAACGAGAGCTGCCAGTAGGCGAACAGGCCGCCGGCCAGCGCGGTGGGTATGGCGCTGAGGACGAACGCGCCGATCTTGTACCAGTACGTCGGGATACCCAGCGCCTCCGCCGCGGACTCATTCTCGCGTATCGCCACGAGCGCGTAGCCCATACGCGAGCGTGAGAGCCAGGCCGTCCCCAGCAAGGTGACGAACGCGACCCCCAGGAACCCGTAGAAGAACAACTTCCCGACAATATGGTAGTTCAGAGATGGTGGAGTGAGTGAGATCTCGCCGGCGGTCGCACCGACGCTCTTCGACTGGGTAAACTGTCCCAGCGCCTCCGCGACACCCAGCGTGGCGATGGCAAAGTAGTGACCGCGCAGCCGGAGCACGGGCAACCCCAGGAGGAACGCGAAGACGGCCGCGATCACAACACCCAGCGCGAGGCCCAACCAATAGGACTGTTTGTGCTCCAACGTGAGCGCGACGGTGTACGCCCCGACGCCAAAGAAGGCGACGTTGCCGAACGCGGCGTACCCGGTGAAGCCACCGATGAAGTTCCACCCTTGCGCCAACACGATATACATCGCGATGAACGTCCACAGACTCAGCGCCGCCTGATCGCCCACGACCGGAACCAGCGCGATCAGACCCAGGATGAGCGCGCCCAGGCCCAGCGACCACACCCATTCCCTGCTCTCGCGTGGCGCGGACACGGTGGCGTTCTCGGCGGCAACCTCTTGCGCGGGCATCCCGCTTGACATGTGAGCCTCGATTCTCAGGAGTAGAAAGGCTTGCCAAGAAGACCATTCGGTCGCACGATAAGCACCAGAACCAGCACGACAAAGGCGATGGCGGTGTCCAGGCCAAAGCCGATGAAGTGCGCCAGCGGAAGGAAGGTCTCCGCGAAGGCAAAGACCATGCCGCCCGCCAGGGCGGCCCAGGGCGTTCCCAACCCGCCCAGCGCCACAATCACGAAGGCAAACAGCGTGAACTGGCCAGTTGAGAGCGGGCTGAACTGCAAGGTCATCGCCAGGAGCCCGCCCGCGGCGCCGGCGAGCGCGGCTCCGATGGCGAACGTGAGCGCGTACGTATTGGCAAGGCTAATGCCCATCAGGCGCGCGGCGTCGCGATCCATGCCGACGGCCAGGATTGAGTTCCCGGCGCGTGTGCGCGCGAGGAACACGCTCAACGCCCAGGTAAGACCAACGGCGATCAGGGCGGCGACCGCGTTCGTCAGCGGAATGCGCGCCCCGAGGATGGTGAGGCCGCTGTTGCCGAGTGGCGAGTTGATCGCGCGGAAGTTCGCCGTGAAGTAGTGCTCCATGAGGTTGGTGATGAGCAGATCCAACCCGAAGGTCAGCATGAATGTCACCAGAAAAGGCGCGCGAATGACCCGGTTGATCGCGCCATATTGAATGACATACCCGACCGCGAAAAGTACAACCATCGCCGCTGGGATGCTGAGAAACGCGTTCAGATGAATCGAGGTGGTGAACCAATACGTCGCGTACGCGCCGAGGATCATCAGGGCGCCCTGGGCCAGGTTGACGATGTTCATGATGCCCCAAATCAGCGAGAAGCCAAGGCCGATCGAAGCATAGAAGCATCCCTTCAGAATCCAATTGACCACGTACTGCGTCATGGGTTCTCTCCGTGTGTGCGTCAGGGAAGAAGGTGGCGCGCGGTTCTGGGTGGCTGTGCGCGCATGCCGTCCAGAACCGCGTCAGTGTGAGCGCCGCTGACTCCCTACCGCTGACCGAATGGGGGCGTCGGGTAGATCAACTGCGCGTTGGCGACATCAGTTGGAAAGACCGTGACGAGCTTTCCGCTCTGGATCTGTGTCGTCACCATCGGCTTGGTTTGATTGGAGCCATTGGTGTCGAACTTGATTTCCCCATAGAAGGTCGTCACGTCCAGACTCGCTAGCGCGTCACGCACCTTCTGAGGATCAATCGAGCCGGCCTTCTCGATGGCGAACTGGTAGGCCAGACCGCACGCCGCCGACTCCGCCGCCTGGTAGGACGGCGCCTTGTTATACTGCGCCTGGTAGAGAGTGGTGAAGTTCGCGGCGGTGCCAAACACATCCGTGCCCTGATACTTCACCTGCGGCGTCCACTGTGAACTGCTCAGCACGTCGTTCGAGTCCGCGCCGAGGGCCGTGATGAAGTCGGGCAGACCCGGACCAACGGTAAACGCCCAGAGCTTGGGATTGATGCCAAGCTGCTTCGCCTGCTTCATGGTGGTAAGCGCCTCGTCCTCGTGGCCGGAGCCGAGGATCATATCGGGCACTCCCCCGCTGGCGGACGTCTTGATCTGTGTGAGGACGCCGGTGAGGTCATTCGTGTTCGCGGTGTAGGACTGCGTGTAGACGACGTCCATTCCGTGGCTTGTCGCATATGACTTGGCGGCGGTGGCGACCTCAGTCGAGAAGGCGTCGTTGGCGTTGATGATGGCGATTGTCTTGGGCGCGGGGGAGGCGCTGAGCGCCGCGCGCAGGATGGTGCCGGCGTATTCCGGCGTGGGGCTGAGCACACCAAAGATGTAGGGATTGTTCTTGGAGAAGATGGACTGCGCGGCGCCATTCCCTTCGACCATTGGGGTTTGGTACTGCTGCGCAATCACCTCATCCGTCAACGTGGCGGCCGAACCGTAGGGGCCCAGCACAAAGTTCACTTTGTCGGTGGTGATGAGCTGGCGGGTGAGTTGCGCGCTCTTCTGCGCGCTGCTGGCGTCGTCATATTCCTTGATGGCAACGTTGTACGTCGTGCCGCCGACCTTGATTCCGCCGTGGGCGTTGACCTGGCTCGCCCAGAGCTTGTAGCCGTTGAGGGTGTCCGTCCCTTCGTGGGAAAGACTACCCGTGAGCGACACCGGAGCGCCGAAGACCAGCGTCTTTACTCCGCCTCCGCCTTTGCTTGAACCGCCGCACCCCGCGAGGGCCAGGCTCACCAGACAGATCACCAGCATGAGAGGGAAAATCACCGGGGACTTGCATCGTCGAGACAGCATAGCGACGCCCTCCTATAATGTCGGTATGTGAGGACCAGACGCACGGCGCCAATCATG
>DATEGV010000205.1:0-4007 GCA_035279925.1 Ktedonobacterales bacterium
GCCTCGGCCAGCATGCCGCGCAACTGCTCCTCTTTGCGCCAGACGGCGGGCCAGCCCAGCAGAAAGAGCAATTCGCGGCTGTAGCCCTCCAGCCGGGCGATGTTCACCTTGAGCGAGTCGGTGCGCGGATGCCCGGTGACGCCCGTGACGCGCACGCGGTCGGCGCCACCATCGCTGAGGTGGAGCGTTGTCACGTCGGCGACAACATCGGGCGTAATGTAGGCTGCCGGGTCGTGCATCTCGTAGAGCAGCTGCTCCTTGACCGTCTCGACGCTGACGCGCCCGGCCGTTCCCGGCGTCTTGGTGACGACAAAGCTGCCGTCCTCCTCCACCTCGGCGATGGGGTAGCCGGGATGCGCCAGCGCAGCGGGCGCCATCTCGTCCAGCAGCGCCAGGCTGTTGCCACCGACTACCTGCCCGGTGCATTCGAGCAGATGCCCGCAGATGATGCCGCTGGCCAGCCGGTTCCAGTCGTCCGCCGCCCAGCCGTAGCGGTGCAGCATCGGCGCGAGATAGAGGCAGGGGTCAGCCACGCGCCCGGTGATGACGATATCCGCGCCCTGGCGCAGCGCCTCGGCGAGCGGGAACGCGCCGAGATAGGCGTTGGCCGTCACGATGAGCGGGCCGGAGAGCGTCAGCGTCTCGCCCGTCTCGATGTTGGCTAACGGTTCGCCACCCCTTACCAGTTCGCTCAAGCGTGGCAGCAGGTCATCGCCAGTGACGGTCGCAACCTTCAGGCCAGCCAGCCCCAGACGTTGCGCCACCTCGATCACCTTACGCGCGGCGCCCGTGGGATTGAGGCCGCCGCCATTGGTAATCAGCGGGATTTTGCGGGCGAAGGCCAGCGGCAGGACACGCTCGGCAATCACGTCGATGTCGCGTGTATAGCCGCGCGTGGGGTCGCGCATCTGGTCGCGCCGCAGGATGGCCAGCGTTAGCTCCGAGAGCGCCTCGAAGCAGACGACATCGACATGCCCGCCCTCGATCATCGGCAGGGCGCGCGTCACGTCGTCGCCGTAGAATCCCTCAGCGGAGCCGATTCGCAGCATGGCTGCCTCCTCCCCTAACCCCTCCCCAGAGGGAGAGGGGAACCAGATACGAATGGTGAGGCTGGTGATAATCCACCATCGCGGCATGAATGCCGCGGCTAACCCCGCCCGTTCGGTTTCCGCTTGCCCGGCACAGTGGTTGGCGCATGTCAGGATTAGCCGTGGTCTTCAGGCCACGGCGCGCGCCTCAGGCGTGCTGAGCGCGGGCGGTTAAAACCGCGCCTGAACGGCCTCCCTTACGATCGGCCACGAAACCCGCCTGCGCGGGTTCTCCCCAAACTCACCCTCTACACCTTCTTCTTGCCGGGCAGAATACCTTCGATCTTGGCGATGATGCCCAGCATCACCTCGTCGGCGCCGCCGCCAATCGAGAGCAGCCGAGAGTCACGGAAGGCGCGCGAGATCGGCGTCTCCTCCATGTAGCCCATGCCGCCGTAGTATTGCAGACAGCTATCGGCCACCTCGCGGGCAAGCCGTCCCGCCTTGAGCTTCGCCATCGACGCCTCGCGCGTTACGTCCTGGCCCGCCACCATCATGCGGACGCAGTGGTAGTTCAGTTGGCGCAGCAGCTCAATCTCGGTCAGCAGCTCGCACAGGCGGAAGTGGATTACCTGATTGTCGATCAGCGGCTGGCCGAAGGTCTGGCGGTCGCGGGTATAGGCAATGGTGTCGCGGACGATCCGCTCGGACTGGTTGCAGGCGAGGATCGCGCCGACAAGCCGCTCGCGCTGGAACTGCTGCATCTGGAGGATGAAGCCCATCCCCTCCGGCCCGATGGTGTTGGTCTTCGGCACGCGCACGCCATCCAGCACAAGTTCCGCTGTATCGCTCGACCAGTTGCCGAGCTTGCGCAGCTTGCGGCTAACACTGAAGCCGGGCGTCGTCGTCGGAACCATGATGAGTGACATGCCGCGATAGCCGCCCTCATCGCTGGTGCGCGCCAGCAGACAGACCCAGTCGGCCTGCGTGCCGTTGGTGATATAGAGCTTGCGCCCGGTGATGACCCAGTTGTCGCCGTCGATTTCGGCGCGCGTGCGAATCGCCGCGACATCCGACCCGGCGTCCGGCTCGGTCACGCCGATGCAGCCCACCATCTCGCCGCGGATGCTCGGCTCCAGGAACTGCTTCTTCAACTCGTGCGAGCCGTGGTGGGCCAGCGCGGGCGTACACATATCAGTATGCACCGAGATGCCCATCGGGACGCCCGCGCAGTTGATGCGGGCCAACTCCTCGCAGAAGACGGTGGTGTACCAGAAGTCAAGCCCCTGCCCGCCGTATTCTTCAGGATAGGTGAGGCCGAGGAAGCCGAGCGGCCCCATTTTGGCGAATAGCTCGTGCGCGGGCCAGATGCCCGCCTCCTCCCACTCGTCCACGTGGGGATTGATCTCCTGGTCCACGAAGCGCCGCACCGTCTGGCGGAACATCTCGTGCTCGTCGGTGAAATAGAGACTGTTGCTCATGTTACCCCCTTCCCCCTAGCCCCCCTACTCCATAGGGAGAGGGGGAACCAGAGCCGCTATATGCGCGATAGGTCTTCGGGCGCGATTTTCCGTTCGTCGGCGGCATCACCGGTGTTGACCACTGTTTTCGGCTCGATGAGCAGGATATGCGCCTCATCTTCGGCGACGGGCCGATGCTCGACGCCTTTGGGGACGACAAGAAAGTCGCCCTCGTTGAGCGTGATGTCCTGGTCACGCAACTGGATGACCAGCCGCCCCTTGAGCACGAGGAACATCTCGTCGTCCTCGTCGTGCTTGTGCCAGGCGAACTCGCCCTTCACCTTGACCACTTTGAGATAGTTGTCGTTCAGCTCGCCGACGACCTTCGGACTCCAGTATTCCTGGAAAAGCGTCAGCTTCTGCGCCAGATTCACCGCCTCGATCATGCTCATCCCTCCTTCACATGCGAAAGACGCCGTAGCGGGGCGCGCCCTGCGACACCCAATCGCGGTTATACGACATCGAGAGGCCGACCGTCAGCGCCATGCGCGTCTCGCGCGGATCGAGGATACCGTCGTCCCAGAGCCGCGCGGTAGCGTAGTAGGCCGAGGCCTCCACGTCGAACTTCTGTTGCACCGCCTGTCGCATCATCTCGATCTGCGCGCGGTCTGGCTCGACGCCACGCGCGCGCGCCGCATCCTCCTGCACGATGGCCAGCACACCTGCCGCCTGCTCCGCGCCCATCACCGCGATGTGGCTGTTGGGCCAGGCGAAGAGCAACGCCGGGTCATACGTGCGACCACACATAGCGTAGTTGCCCGCGCCGAACGAGCCGCCGACGATGACCGTGAACTGCGGCACGGTGGAGTTGGCGACGGCGTTGATCATCTTGGCGCCGTGCTTGATGATGCCCTCTTCCTCGTAGGAGCGGCCCACCATGAAGCCGGTGATGTTTTGCAGATAGATCAGCGGGGTGCGCGAGACGTTGCAGAGTTGGATGAACTGCGCCGCCTTCATGGCAGAGTCGGAGAAGAGCACGCCATGGTTGCCGAGGATGCCGACCGGGAAGCCGTTGATGTGCGCGTGGCCCGTCACCAGCGTCGGCCCAAAGTCGCGCTTGAACTCCTCGAAGCGCGAGCCATCCACCAGCCGCGCGATCACCTCGCGGATCTCCAGCGGCTGGCGCGGGTCGGCGGGGATGACCCCCAACAACTCGTCGGGGTCGTAGTGTGGCTCCTCCGGCGGCTGTAGCCTTTCCACAATCTCCTTGCGCCAGTTGAGTCGCGCCACGGTCTCGCGTCCGATGCGCAGGGCGTCGGCGTCATCCTCAGCGAGATAGTCGCCCAGGCCGGAGACGCGGGTGTGCATCTCCGCGCCACCGAGCGCCTCGTCGTCCACCTCTTCGCCGGTCGCCATCTTCACCAGCGGCGGCCCGCCCAGAAAGACCTTGGCCTGTTTCTTCACCAGCACAGTATAGTCCGAGAGGCCGGGGATGTAGGCGCCGCCCGCCGTCGAGTTG
>DATEGV010000206.1:0-2804 GCA_035279925.1 Ktedonobacterales bacterium
TAGTACCAGTTGCCGCCGATCGCGTCTTCGCGCTCGACCACATCGCAGGGGATGCCAAGTTGCTTGAGATTCTTCGCCGCCGTGATGCCCGACGACCCCGCCCCAATAATGCAGTAGCGGTCGCGATAGGCACCTGGGTCGTGGCTCGCATCGCTTTCGGCCATCGCTTGCGCTCCTCTTCGCGGAAGCCGTTACACCGGGCTATCAATCATCCAGCAGAAGGCGCACGGCGACACTAAAACCAGGCAAGAGCGGGTTGGTCAACATCTGTGTCTCGCCTAGCAACGTCGTACCATGCGCGCTCCAGACCTCGATCCCGCGTGACGTGTGATCCACGACCCAGACCTCATCAAAGCGAGCCTGGCGATAGGTCTGCGCTTTGAGAACAAGTTCGGCAAGCGTTTGTGACGCGGAGACAACTTCGACGGCCAGCAGAGGTGGCTCGTGGGGCACGGTGTCCCAAGGCTGTGTCGCGCCAGCATGTAGGATCGCCACGTCGGGCGCCAGCACCGTTCGCGTTGCCATTCCTGGCGGAGTCAGGTCAAACAGCGTATTCTGGACGATAGCATTGAGGAAATTGGCATGACGGGCGTAGATGCCCAACTCCACGCTCAACCGGTGGCAAACACCGCCATGCCCCGCAGACGTCATCTCGCGCACCAATTTCCCTTTGTACAACTCGTTGCGATAGCCATCGTCGGGCAGACGGAGCAGATCGTCCGCGGTCGTCGCGGGAGGCATCTCAAAGATGTCTCCCCAGGTGGGTTGAAGCATGGCCATCGTTGTCAGTCTCCTTCAAGGGAACATGCTGCCAGCATTGTAGCATGCCCTCGTGACAACCTGTGTCTGAAATCGTACAATATGTGAGGTTCGTCACCTGACCATCAAACGGTGTATAACCTCATTGACTGCGAAACATTCACTTTTCCTGGCGGCGCGAGGCGATGGAGCGAGATAGCGTGCGAGCGTTGGTGCGGAGCGGCAAGAGCGCACGACGGCGGACGGTCCCGTATCTGGGGATTGCCTGTTTGGCGCTGCTCGCGCTCAGTGGCGTCTATGCCGCGCCGGAATTGGCCGCGCTTGGCGAATCCCCGGTGCTGGGGCTGCCGGCCTTCACCTGGCTGGACGAGCGCGCCACGGAGCCAGGCAACGTGCGACGGCTCGCCACGCGTTTGGGGAGTCGTGTCGGCGCGGTGTGGACGCGATGGGCCGGTTGGGTCGGAACGTCTCGTGCGGCGCACGCTCCGTGCGCCGCGCATGTCAGCCAACCCACACCACGCGCGCGCGGCGCCCTCGCGCTGCCCGCTCTGCTCATCGCCGTCGCGCTGGCACGGACGCATTAGTTGCGCGGGGTGGCGCGTGACGTCGGGTGGCTGGATCGTGTTCCAACGCTCATCCTGTCCCTCAGTGCGTAATCTGCGCGCCTGGCTCCCACGCTGGATCCAACCACATCAGTACGTTGACTTGTTGCCGCGCCGGGCTTCCGTGTTAATGCCCTCATTTGGCGCGAACACTCACATGAACCGCGATCAGCCGAGACGGCCTTGACGCGCGCCCGCGAGAACGGGCCAGGAGGCGCATGATGAGCTTCTTCACCAGAGTATTAGGCGACCCCAACGAGCGCGAACTCAAACGCATTCGCCCCCTCGTCGCCGCGATCAACGAGCGCGAAGACGACATGCGCGAGATGGCGGACGACGAATTGCGCGGGCTAACGGCGGAGTTCAAGCAGCAGCTGGAGAACGGCGCCGAGCTAGATGACATCCTGCCCGAGGCTTTCGCCGCCGTGCGCGAGGCCAGCCGCCGTGTCATCGGCATGCGCCATTTCGACGTACAGCTGATTGGCGGGGTGGTGCTGCATCAGGGCAAGATCGCTGAGATGCGCACCGGCGAGGGCAAGACGCTGGTGGCCACGTTGCCCTCATATCTTAACGCGCTCACCGGCAAGGGCGTGCATGTGGTCACCGTCAACGACTATCTCGCCCAGCGCGACCGCGACTGGATGGGCCGAATTCACGAGTTCCTGGGCCTGTCGGTCGGCGTTATCCTTACCTCGCAGAACCCACAGGGGCCGGAGCGACGCGCGGCGTATGCCGCGGACATCGCCTATGGCACGAACAACGAGTTGGGCTTCGACTACCTGCGCGACAACATGGTGCCCGACCTCTCGCTCTGCGCCCAGCGGGAACTCAACTACGCCATCGTGGACGAGGTGGACAACATCCTGATTGATGAGGCGCGCACGCCGCTCATCATCTCGGGCCAGGCCGAGGAGTCGGCGGATCTCTACTTCTCGTTCGCCCGGCTCGTGCCCAAGCTCCAGCCCCGCCCCGAGGGCGCGGAGGAGGGCGGCGACTACTTCGTCGACCTCAAGGACAAGGCCGTCTCGCCGACCGAAGACGGCGTCGACAAGATCGAGAAGCTGCTCGGCATCGACAACCTCTACGACGCGGACCCGAGGCTCGCGCGCCATTTCGACTCGGCGCTCAAGGCCCACGCGCTGTACAAGCGCGACCGCGACTACATCGTCGAGGACGGTGAGATCGTCATCGTCGACGAGTTCACGGGTCGCAAGATGCCCGGCCGCCGGTGGAGCGAGGGCCTGCACCAGGCCGTCGAGGCGAAGGAGGGCCTGCGCGTCCAGCGCGAGAGCCGCACCCTCGCCACGATCACGTTCCAGAACTACTTCCGGCTGTACGACAAGCTGGCCGGCATGACCGGCACGGCGATGACGGAAGCCGACGAGTTTGCCGAGATCTATAAACTGGATGTGGTGGAGATTCCCACCAACGTGCCGTGCGTGC
>DATEGV010000207.1:0-3194 GCA_035279925.1 Ktedonobacterales bacterium
GTACGACGCGCGCCAGCGGCGTGCTGATGGGCGCGGATGTTGGTCCCGTCCACGTAGTGCAGACTCCAGTCGAAGTCGCCGCGCGCATCCGCCGCCTGTTTGACCGCCGTGAAGACCCGCTCCCACACCCCCGCGCGTTGCCAGCGGCGAAAGCGCGAATACACCGTCTGCCAGTTGCCGTAGCGCGCCGGCAGATCGCGCCAGGCGGCGCCGGTCGCCAAGATCCAGAGAATGCCGTTGAGCACGCGCCGGTGGTCCTGCGCCGGTCGCCCGGTCCAGGCCTTCTGGGGCGGTAAATGCGGCGCGACGCTCGCCCACTGCGCATCACTCAACTCGTGGCGTGCTATGCTGTTCATGCCCCTGATCCACCGCATACCCTTTGCCAACACGCCCTAGGTTCTTAGGGGCCAGGGGGTTAGGTTCTGAGATAGTAGAATGCAATACACACAACATCATGTTGAGATATGGTTGTGAGATGGTGGCCAGAACGGTAGGGGTGTTGAGATATACCTACCACATGTGCTATGTTTCGTGGTGTCAATGACTTCACAACGTATTCGCGGACTCTTGCGTGTTTGTCGTTCGTTCATTGCCGCGTTCGCCGAGCATGAAAACCTGAAACCATCGGCGCTGGCGCCGCAAGCCGTCACATCAAGCAATTTCGCGCCGTGTAGTGGTACGACTGGACGAGTGCGTTGAGCCGACTTGGATTTCCCAGAATAGGAGTATGTGTGTGACCGACGAGATTGCCCTTTTCTTGGATTTTGAGAACATCCGTTATAGCCTGATCAATGTGCAGCATCGCGAACCGGACCCGCAAGAGTTGATCGGGCTCGCGCGTCGTTTCGGCACCATCATGGTGGCTCGCGCGTATGCGGATTGGACACGGCAGCCGGAGTTCTTCAAAGGCAGCCTGACCGCGGCGATGATTGACCGAGTGGATTGCCCGGCGAAGGTGCGCGAGCGCTTCCGTCAGAATCCCGGCGCGCCGCAGCCCTACCAACAGCACACCCCGTACACGACCGCGCCGCTCCCCGAAAACGAGGAGATGGACGATCAGGACTATGACGACGATGAAGAGAGCGGCGACGAGGAGCAGGACCTGCGCCTGACCTCCATCTCCACGCGCACGGAGATCAGCGAGACCGTTGACGAGCTCACCGGCGATGAGGAGTGCATCCGCGAGGAGAGCGAGCAGATCGAGGAGCGCCGGGGGCGCGAGCCGATGCGCTATGACAACCACGGCGGCTACTACCAGGGACCGCCGCAGCCCGTCATCACGCAGAGCACGGTTGACCTCAACATGCTGATGGACATCATCGAGACCGTCTTCGACCGCCCCTCCATCAACACCTTCATACTGATGACCGGCGACCGCGACTTTACCCGCATCTGCGCCCGGCTCAAGCTGCGCCTGAACAAGCGCGTGATCGTCGTCGGCGTGCCTGGCACAGTCAGCCGCGATCTCGTCAGCGCCGCCGAACAGTTCATTCCGCTGGGCTTCGGCAGCGGGCCGTTGCACAACGGCGGAGGCTACAACGCCGCGGCGCAGGCGCAGTTCCAGCCCGCGCAGGGGCCGGTGGAACCGGACGAGGCCGGCTTCATCCAGTTCCTGGATTACATTGACCGGCACTGGTCCTGGCGCACCGTCGGCGGCGTCGCCAACTTCATCGGCGATCCGTTCAATCCCAAGAACCGCTTCCGTGGCCGGCTCACCCGCGAGTCCGCGCGCGATCTGCTGCGCATCTGCATTGACGAGGGCATCCTGATCGTCACGACGGATGTGACGGGCAGCGAGAATCTCCGACTGAATCGCAACCATCCCGCCGTAGACTCCGTGCTGAACGAAACGGCGATGCGGTAGCGAACCTCGCCCCCTCTCCTTGTGGGAGAGAGGGAAGCCGAGGAGCCCTCACCCCCTATCCCCTTCTCCTTCCGAGGAGAGGGGGAACCTGGCCCGGAACGCCATCTAGCTTGCTCCCTCTTCCCGTGTTGGGAAGGGGGCCGAGAGGTGAGGTTTTGGGGGGCTGGTGATGAGGCAACCCCGAACCAACTGAAACCGGAAGGGAACGGAGCGTGGAGAAGCCACTGCGCGTGCTGGCCGTGGATGTCGGCACCGGCACGCAGGATATCCTGCTCTTCGAGAGTGACCGCGCCATCGAGAACTGCTTTCAGCTCATCATGCCCTCGCCCACGGTGATCGTGGCCGCGCGGATTCGCCGTGCCAGCGAGGACGGCGCGCCTGTCCTGCTCACCGGCCGGACGATGGGTGGCGGACCGAGCGCGTGGGCCGCGCGCGATCACGCGCAGGCCGGTCTCCCCTGCTTCGCCACGCCGGACGCCGCACGCACGCTCGACGACGACCTGGACGCGGTGGCGGCGCTGGGTATCACCGTGGTGGGCGAGGATGAGATCGGCGGCGTCGAGAAGACCTACGGGAACGCCCTTGTTCATGTGCGCCTGCGCGACTTCGATTCCCAGGCGCTACGGACCGCGCTGACCGCGTTCGCCGTTGACCCCGAAGTGGATGTGGTCGCCGTGGCGGCCTTCGATCATGGAGCCGCGCCGCCGGGATATAGTGACCGCCGCTTTCGCTTCGACTATATCGAACAGGTGGTGCGCGGCCGCCCGGAGCCGAACGCCTTCGCCTATCGCGCGGAGGCGATTCCGCCCGATCTCACGCGACTGGTCGGCGTCGCCGCGGACGCCGCCGCGTACGGGCAGGCGAGCGACACGCCGCCGCGCGTCTTCGTCATGGACACGGGAGCCGCCGCCGTTGCGGGGGCTTTGGAGGATGGCGCGATCGCGAGCCAGCGCGACTGCCTGATCGCGAACATCGGCAACTTCCATACGCTCGCCTTCCATCTGCGCGAGGGCCGCATCCTCTCCCTCTTCGAGCACCACACCGGCGAATTGACCCAGGAGCGACTGGAAGGCTATCTGCGCGATCTGGCGGCGGGCACGCTCGAGAACGAGCGCGTCTTCGCGGAGAGCGGCCACGGCGCGCTGCGATTGGCGCGGGACGGCGCATCCGGCGGCGATGGCGCGATGCCCTTCCTCGCCGTGACAGGCCCCCGGCGCGAGCTGCTGCGTGGCTCGTCACTGCGGCCTTATGAGGCCGTCCCACACGGCGACATGATGCTTGCCGGCTGCTTCGGCCTGCTGCGCGGCGTGGAGGCGCTGGCCCCGGAGTT
>DATEGV010000208.1:0-6696 GCA_035279925.1 Ktedonobacterales bacterium
GAAGGGGCCCGCGGTTCAAGCATTGCGCGCGCAGTGCGACAAGCAGGCGTATCGCCTGAGCATGAAGTATGCGCTCGAACAGCAGCCGGGCCTTGACCTCAAACAGGCCACGGTAGCTCGTCCCATGTCGGAGCCGGCGGACAACGCTCGCCCGCGTGTCACGGGCGTCGTCACCGGCAACGGCGCGACGTATCGCGCGCGGTCCATCATCCTGACGACGGGCACGTTCATCAATGGGCGGTTGGTCGTCGGTGACAAGACGCAGGCGGGCGGTCGCGCCGGCGAAGCTCCCGCGCTCGACATCTCGGATACCCTTCGGGCGCTCGGCCTCAGGGTGCGGCGCTTCAAGACGGGCACCCCGCCGCGCATTGACGCGCGCAGCATAGACTTCGCGCGGACTATCATTCAACCGGGCAGTCCGACGCCGCTGTACTTTTCCTCGGATCATTCCGCGCGCGACGATGCGCAGTTGCCACCGGGCCGGCCCAACCCCATCTATCCAATTCCACCGGAGGCGGCGACCTCCTGGCGTCCGCAGCTCCCATGCTACCTCGCGCATACGACGCAGCGCACGCACGACATCATTCGCGCCAATCTCGACCGTTCGCCGCTCTACAACGGCGTCATCCAGGGCATCGGACCGCGCTACTGCCCCTCCATCGAGGACAAAGTGGTGCGTTTCGCCGACAAGGAGCGGCATCAGGTTTTCCTGGAGCCGGAGGGCTGGCGTACGGGTGAAGTCTATGTCCAGGGCATGAACACGAGCCTGCCGGAGGACGTGCAGATTCAAATGTTGCGTGGCATTCCCGCGCTCGAACGAGTTGAGTTGACGCGCGCCGGGTATGCAGTCGAGTACGATTACGTGCCCTCGGATCAGTTGCGCCTGACGCTCGAAACCAAGGCTGTGGACGGCCTCTTCCTGGCGGGGCAGATCAACGGCACCTCCGGCTATGAGGAGGCGGCGGCGCAGGGGATCATGGCGGGCGTCAACGCGGCGCTCGCGGCGACCGGCTCGCCCCCGTTCATTCTAGGGCGCGATGAAGCGTATATCGGCGTCCTGATTGACGACCTCGTGACGCAACCGCCGCTGGATCCGTATCGCCTACATACCTCGCGCGCCGAACACCGTCTGCGGCTGCGCCACGACAACGCGGACCTGCGCCTGGGTCGCTACGCCTGGGAACTTGGCCTGATCGGCGACGACCGGTATGACGCGATCGAACGGCGGCGGCGGCTAATCGAGCGGACCGGCGAGACGCTGCGCCAGGTTGCCATCACGCCATCCAGGGAGGTCATGGCCCGCGCGGAAGAGTTGGGACTGGACCCGATCACGCACCGCATGACGGCCGAAGAATTGCTGCGTCGTCCCACGGTTCGGTACTGGCATGTGCGGAGACTGGCCGGCGCGGAATGCGAGGCGACGCCGGATGGGCCGCTGGCACAGCTTGACGACGAGACCGCGTCCGAGATTGAGCTGCGCGTAAAGTACGCCGGCTACCTGCGTAAGGAGGAGCAGAGCGTGCGCCGCGCCGCGCGCATGGAGGAGAGCCTCTTGCCGCCGAGTCTGGACATCCAGACGCTTTCGGGTCTGCGCACGGAGGCCCGGCAGCAGCTTGAGCGTGTCCATCCGCGCACTCTCGGACAGGCGGCGCGCATTCCGGGTGTCACGCCGTCCGACATCGCCGTCCTGCTGGTGCATCTGGAACGACTGCGCCGTGCTCGGCAAGGAGCGTGACCTCTGGGCCTGGCTCCTGGCTTGTCTCGCGCCGATATGCGCATACTGTGTTTGGTTCGAGGCCGGTCGTCGTCCGCCTGATCGCGTTGGCGCCGGAAGACACCAGCCACGCCAGAGGAATACCCATGAGCAGGAGGATTGCTGTTGCGTATTCTGGTCGTTGACGATGACCCCTTGGGTAGCCGTATGGTGCAGTTCCTCCTGACGGAACAAGGCTATCACGTAGACAGCGTAGACAATGCTCGCGGCGCGCTTGCTCTCGTGGAGCGGGAGCCGCCTGATCTCATGCTCCTGGATGTGAACTTGCCGCTCCTGAGCGGATTCGAGATGTATGAGCGACTGCGCGCGGACCACTACGACTTCCCCGTCATCTTTGTCACCGCCAAGGACGAGCTCGAAGATCGCTTGCATGGCCTCCGCATGGGTGCGGATGACTACATCTGCAAGCCTTTCCAGCCGGCGGAGTTGACCGCGCGGGTGGACGCCGTGATGCGGCGCTACCGCAAGGCGGCGGGCGCTGATCGCCAGCAACTGCGCACCGGCGTCGTGGACATTGATGTCGCGACCCTGCAAGTTACCCTTCCAGATCGGCGCGCTGTCCACCTTACGCCGACGGAGATGAAATTGCTCCTGCACCTCGCGCAGCGCCCAGGGCAGATCGTCTCACGCGAGGACTTGATGGAGGCTGTGTGGGGCGAGCACTACGCCGGCGAGAGCAACATCGTGGATGTGTATGTCAGGCGACTACGGCGCAAAATCGAGCGTGATCCCGCAAGCCCCAGTATCATTCAGTCCTCGCGTGGCGTGGGCTATAGATTTACGAAGGCGTAAGCCACCATGCCTGAGACACTGCCCGCCATACTCGCGCTCTCCTCCGAGGCGATCCTCACCGTTGACGAGGACTACATCATCCAGGAGACGAATCCGGCCTTCGGGCGCGTGACCGGCTGGACGGGGGCCACGCCGGTCGGTCGGCGCTGCGCGGATGTCTTTCGGTGTCGCGATACGCGCAACTCGCTGCTCTGCAACACGGCGAACTGTCCGCTGACGGAGGCGTTCGGCTCATCGGCGGCCCCTCCGGTTCGCGATCTCAGCTGGGAGACGCGCGGCGGCGCGCTCTGCGACGTCTCCGCGACATTCACCGCGCGGCGCGAGCAAGACGGACGCCACGCCGTCATCGTGGCGCGCGATGTGACGGCGCTCAACGCCGCGAACCGAATGCGCGCGAACTTCATCTCGATGGTCTCGCACGAACTGCGCACGCCGCTCAATACGATCAACGGCTTCCTGGAGATCGTCCTCGATGGGCAGGTCGGACCGCTCAACGACCGGCAGCACGAGTTTCTCGAATACGCGCACATCAGCACGCAACAACTGGCCACCCTGGTCGAGGACATCCTCTTCATCAGCAAGGCGGACTCCGGGCAGTTCACCCTGCGGCGCGGCGAGGTCCACGTCGCGAAACTGATCGCGCAGGTGCTCAACTCGCTTCAAGCCGTTGCCGACAAGGCGGAGGTCCGGCTGGTTGCGGAGGTTTCCGAGTCGTTGCCGCCGATCCCAGCCGACGAGCTGCGGCTCCAGCAGGTGCTCACCAATCTGCTGAATAACGCGATCAAGTTCTCCGCGGCGCAGTCCGACGTTTCACTTGTCGTGCGCGCCGACGGCGACGAACTGGTCTTCACGGTGGCGGATCGCGGCAAGGGCATCGCCCCGGAGGATCATCAACGCATCTTCGAGCGGTTCTACCAGTCGGAGGGCGGAGCAAGAGCGCGGGCGGGCGGCTATGGCCTGGGTCTGTCCATCGCCAAGCTGATCGTCGAGCAGCACGGCGGCCGCATCTGGGTTGAGAGCGCGCTGGGAGAGGGCGCGTCCTTCGCGTTCACCATGCCGGCCGCCCCGGCCAGAAGCCCCAGCCAGTCGCCGGTGAGCTAGCGGGTAGATTCCCGGCGCGCATCGAAGATGGCGCGTTCCGAGCCTGCCTCATAGGGCGCGCACCCGTAGTCACCATAGGTCGCCTTGATGGCAAAGCCGGCGTGGCGCAGCGCGAGTTCGACCTCGCCCGCGCTCAGCAGCGCCAGCGACATAGGCGCGCTGGTTCGGGTGACGATCCCATCGGTTGCAGACACGTCATAGAAGTGGACAAGCTGGAGGATATGCGCGTCGTGGGACGGCGCCGCCTTGACGAGGTGAGTCACTTCGCCGCGTCCGTCACGCAGGGGCCATGTGCCTTGCCACCAGAGACGCGACGCCGACTGCAACAAACGTTGCGGACCGGCCAGGTCCAGATCGAGGAGAAGCTGCCCGCCAGGTCGTAGGTGGTTCGCGACAGCGTCAAGGGCGCGCTGTCGTTCTTCGGCGGTGAGCAGGTGCGCCAGCAGGTTCTGCCCCATCAGCGCGGCGTCGAAACGTTCTGCCGGCGCGAGCCCAAGGTCGCTGGCGCTGCCCGTCGCGAGACGCACCCGCCGCGCAACCTTCTCGGGGAGTTGCCTCAGGCGCGCCGCCGCGCGCGCGCTCATGGCCGACGACGGCTCGACCGCCGCCACAGCGTGACCGGCGAGCGCGAACGCCACCGCGAGACGTCCCGTGCCGCTGCCCACCTCCAACACGCGCGCCTGTGGCCCGGCGTCGGCTTCGACGAGCGACACATAGCATTCGGCGTCGTCCTGGTATGCGTCGTGTTCAAGGTCGTACCACGCGGCGATGCGCTCATAGGGATCAGGCCCGGTCTGCTGAGGCGTCGTCATGCGGCGATATTGGCTCCATTGGCGCGGTGGGGTGGCGGCGTGTCACGCAAGAGAGTGTACCATGCCGCGAACGTGATAGACCCTGCCAGACACACAGAGTCCGCTACCCGAAGGCAACGGACTCTGAAGTGGCGCGCTTGGCGCGGTCGTCAACGCTAAATGTTGGTGCTGCCGACCTGCTGCTGCGCCTTGTCGGCGGTCTTGTTCGTGGCGTTCTGCGCCTGGCCGAGCGTGCTGTTGACGGCCTGACGGCCGGACTCAATGGCGTTGCTCGCCGTGCCGCGCAGATTGCCGAGCTGAGATTGCGTCATGCCCTGCCACTGGTTCAATCGCTCCTGGAGTTGCGCGCGAGTCACCTCGCCGCGCTCCGGCGCGAACAGCAATCCGACGGCGGCGCCGATGGCGGAACCCCAGATGAACGCGCGAATAGTCTTCATGGTTGCTATACCCTCCTCGTCCGGTTGGACATCGAACACATACCACGTGTGCCGTGTTACCGCAGGACCTCTACCAGCAACCTTCATGCCACCTGCATGGCGGCGAACTCACGCGCGCTGTAGAAGGGGCGGCGCCGTGGGTCCGCGCTACGAGAGATCGCCAGTGGTCACCGTGACGCCGCAGCGGTCGAGAAGCGCGGCGACGGAGCTGGCGGGATACCGAATAGGCAGGCGCTGGCGCGGCCCATGAGAGTCCGACCCCGCGCTCACCAACAGTCCCCGTCGCTCCGCAAGCGCGCGAAAGGCGGCGACCTGCGCCTCGGTGTGCGTCGGATAGTACGCTTCGATGCCGTCCAGTGGGATCTCTTCCAGCATCACCGCCAGTTCCGCCGGCTCGTAGCGATGTATCTCACCGCCTCCCCGCCCAGGGTGTGCGATCACGGCCAGCGCGCCGTCAGTGTGGGCCGCGGCGACGGCCTCCGCGAGCGGCGCGGCGATCTGGCGATACCCCGCCTCCTGAATAGCGACGAGTCCGCTCTGGAGATCAGCGACATGGCCGTGGGCAAATAACAGGCTGGCGTTGTCAATGGGGCGAGTTGGCTCGCTCCGGCCGCCTAACATCTTTGCCTGATTGGGGAACTCATAGCCTCGGCGCAGCAGTTCCGCGTGGACGGCGCGTGTGTTCTCGAGCTGCGCGGCCACCGTGCGCTGGGTCAGCGCGGACACCGACGGCCCGAATCCGTGGGGCGCGTAGCAGAGCAGGTGTGCGCTGACGCCACGCCACTCGGTGGTCACTTCCATCGCGGGCAGCACGGCGACCCCATGCGCCGCGCCCAGGCGACATAGCTCCTCGACGTGCTCGCAGGTGTCGTGGTCCGTGATCGCCACCAGCCGGAATCCGGCGCCCTCCAGATGCGTGAAGAGCGCGGACGGCTCCCACTGGCCGTCGCTGTAGACGGTGTGAATCTGCAGGTCCAGCGCGTCCGTGCCCGTAATGGATACCTCATTCACGTGCGGTTCCTCCCGCCGCGCCCGTGTCGGACGTCTCGCCGGCGAGCGCCTGCTGGTAGACATCGGCCAGCTTGCGCGCCACCTGCTCCTGCGTAAAGTTGGCAAGGACGCGAGCCCGCCCGCGCTCGGCAAGGTCGCGGCGTCGCTCCGGCCGCTCAGCCAACTCGCGCAGCGCCGCCCGCAGCGCCTCGACGTTACCTTCCGGCACGATCACACCGGCGTCGCCGATCACGCGGGGTATCTCACCCGAGTCCGAGCCGACGACCGGCACTCCGCAGCCCATCGCCTCGATCAGGACACGGCCAAACTGCTCCATCCAATTGGGCCGCGTCAACGAGGGCAACGCCAGCGCATCCATGCCGGCGAGCACGCGCGGAGCCTCCGCCGCCGCCACCGCCGGCGCGAACTCAACCCGGTCGGCGACGCCGGTATCCCGCGCCAGCCGCTCAAGCTCGTCCTTGTCCGGCCCGCTGCCAACCAGCCGTAACCGGCAGTTTTCCGGCAGCCCGAGCATCGCCTCGATAAGCACTCCCAGCCCTTTGTAGAGCACGAGTCGCCCGAGATAGCCGATGACGAACTCGTCCCTACCCGCGGGCCGCTCGGTGGGCGCGTACACGTCTGGGTCCACACCATAGACCGCGAATGTCGAGAGTGGGCCGCGATACCCTTTGCGCCGCACGACCTCGCCGGCGTCCGCGTTACATGCGATGATATGCGCCGTGTGACGGTAGTTGTACTGTTCCAGCAGCGAGAACGGTGGCGGGTATGC
>DATEGV010000209.1:0-2546 GCA_035279925.1 Ktedonobacterales bacterium
ACCTGCCGCACGAAGTCCTGGATGAGGGCGACGTAGAGGTCGGGAGTGTAGACAATGCGCGGGCGGTCCGAGAGGCCGAAGCCAAGCAGGTCGAACGCGTAGACGCGATGGTGCTCGGCAAGCTGCGCGAAGACGCGCCGAAACTCGAACGACGACGCGCCCGCGTAGACGCCGTGGATCAGCACCAGCGGTTCGCCGCGCCCGCGCACGGTATAGCTGATGCCGCCGCGCGTCCAGGTGTAGCGGCCGTGCTCGCCTTCCAGCACGCTATACGGCTCGCCCGCCGACGCCTCGGCGAGCCGATTGGCCAGCGCCAGCAAACCGATGCCGCCCGCCGTCGCCAGCGCCGCGATCTGCCATGCCGCCGGACGCCGACGCCTCTCCTCCACCTGCTCCTCAACGTTCCACATGCGGCTTTGCCTCCTGCCATGCTTGTGCTGTGTCTATGTGCCGCGCGACCTCCCGCCGCGCCGTCATTGTACCCCATAGAGTCCCGATGGAGGCGAGATGAGTACCCTCGCCACACAGTTCTTGTATTCCCTCTGTCTGTATATCCTAACGTGCGAGGATACGGCTACGCCTCAACGACAGCCCGCGCCTATCCGCCGTGGGTTGTGTTGCGCCCGGTGATGAGATCGACGGCATGAGGCAACACCGGCACGATCACCTCCAGGCATTCGCGCACGCCCCGCGGGCTGCCGGGCAGGTTGACGATGAGCGTCGTCCCGCGGCACCCAGCCACGGCGCGCGAGAGCATGGCGAACGGTGTCTGGAGCAGGCTTTCCTGGCGCATCGCCTCGGCCAGCCCCGGCGCCAGCCGGTCAATCACCGCGAGCGTCGCCTCGGGTGTGACATCGGTTGGGCTGAGGCCGGTGCCGCCGGTAGTAAGCACGAGGTTGAGCTGGAGGTCGTCGGCCCAGTGGCGCAGGACCGACTCGATGGCGGCGCGGTCGTCGGGGACGATGCGCTGATCCGCCACGTCGGCAGAGAGCGGGACCGCCGTCACGATCTCGCGAATCGCCGCGCCAGAGGTATCCTCACGCTGGCCCGCCGCGCCCAGCGTGCTCACAGTCAAGATTCCCACGGTAACCATTGCGTATCTCCTCCATTCAGGTGTCCCCCCCTCGCGGCCTTGAAAGGCCGGAGCACTACCAAAGAGGGCTTGAAAAGCCCACCAAGGCGGTGAGACGACCATTTATGGCCGAGGGTGTTATACCCTCGCTAACAACCAACCGATTGACAGCGTACACAAGCAATGCTACACTAGAAACGTCCGAAGCACGTCGGACGCATCCCGTATATTTCCGGGGATACGGCCCGGATGTATCTACCAGGCGACCGTAAATCGCCCGACTACGAGATGAAGTGCATCTAGGGTTCCGTGCCTGCCTGCTCCACGCGCAGCATCGGCGCAGTATCGCGTCGTTCATCATCTGGATGTATCATAGCGGCGCGTTTTGGTGAGCGGCAGCGGTCTGGTCCGAGCGATGCAGGCATGTCGGTTCCGCGTGACTTCATCGACATTATGACGCGGCACTGTGCATGTTACACCACGGGGACGAAAAGCCCGGATGGTAGGTTCACTCCCGCAGTAGGACCTACCACCGGGCTAATGTTTTTCCGACGGTGGGTTGGGTGATTTTGGATCGTCGGCTGGTGTCCTTTTCAGGAGGATTTTCTCCATGGCCTCTGAGGTCGCGCCAGACTCAACCGCATCGTCTTCGCGCGCCGGTAGCGCCTTTGCCACGATCATGAACCCCGGTCGTCGTGGCAGCAGTCATCGTATCGAGTTCATCGCGGGCCTGACGACCTTCGTCACGATGGCCTACATCATCTTTGTCAACGCCTCTATTATGGAGGCGGCGGGCCTCAATTTCGATGCCCTTGTCATCGGCACGATTTTCTGTGCCGTCGTCCCCACGCTCTTCATGGGGTTGTGGGCCGATCTGCCGTGGGCGTTGGCGCCTGGCCTCGGCTATAACGCCCTCTTCGCGTTTACCGTCGTCGGCCAGCGCCACTTCCCGGTGGGCGCGGCGCTCGCGCTCGTCTTCCTGGATGGCCTCGCCTTCCTACTGATCGTCATCGGACCCTGGCGTGAGTCTATCATCAAAGGGATTCCGCTGCCGATCAAGCTGGCAGCTGGCGCTGGCATTGGTCTGTTCATCGCCTTCATTGGTCTCGCCAATGCTGGCATCATCAAGTTCAGCGCCTTTGCCGACATCAAGGCCGGACAGACGGTTCCCTTCGGCAATGCCTTCGGCCTGCCGGGATTGAGCGTACTCAATGATCCCGTCGTCATCGTCGCCTTCGCCGGGCTGCTGCTGACGGCGCTGCTGATGGCGTGGCGGGTGCGTGGCGCGCTGCTGATTGGCATCCTGGCCACGACGGCGATTTGCTGGGTCGCATCAATCGTCAACACGTCACTGCGCGGGCAACTGCTGCCCAATGTCCCGAAGAATCCTAGCGGCATCGGCGACTTTCTCGCGCTGCCCAACCTGGGCCAGTTCTGGAGCCAGCGCGGGCTGATCGATTTCGGTTCGCTTTTT
>DATEGV010000210.1:0-9853 GCA_035279925.1 Ktedonobacterales bacterium
GGGCTGGCCTGACCCGCGACCGCGCCGCTTCAATTGGCCTGCAACGCATAGATTCGTGTCGCATCAGTTGGGGTCGCGTCGCTGCGGTGGATGGCGCGGAGCTTGTGGTGGAGCGCGCGCCGCTGGAGTTGCGCGAGGGCAAGCTGGCGCTCACGGAGCCGGTTCCCGTGCGGGTCACGCGCCAGATTGACGGGCGCGGCTTCGCGGACGGCGCGCGAGTGGGCGATCAGGTTTCGATGCACTGGAACTGGGTCTGCGAGGTGATTGACGCCTCGGCGCTGCGCCGCCTCACGGCGAACACGAAGCACTATCTGGCGCTTGCCAACCAGACGCTCTAGAGGGAGATCGGTATGTGCCTTGGCATCCCCGGCCAGATAATCGAAATCACCGATGCGGCGGCGCGCATGGCGGCGGTCCGGGTCTCCGGCGCGCGTCGCATGGTGGACCTGTCGCTGCTTGACGAAGACGCTGTCGCGCCCGGCGATTGGGTGCTCGTCCACGCCGGCCTGGCCCTCAGCGCGATCCCGGAGCGCGAGGCGCTGGAGACGCTGGCCCTGCTGCGCGAGATGAGCGAGGCGTTTCTGGGAGCCACGCCAGACGCGCCGCCGGAGGATGTGACTCCGGCCATCATGAGCGTGGAAGCTTCTCCGTCAGTTGGTGGCGAGCGTCTGGCCCACGAGTCCTGACAACTCCTGCCAGAAGCCGCTGTCCAGTCGCCGAATTACGGTATCGCTGCTGATCTGGATGTACCCTTGACAGGTCCAGGTCGTCGCCGTCAGGACCGTCTTGCCGGCGGTGACGAATGTGAGCTTGTAGGTGTGTTTCGCGGGCTGGCAGGCGATACCGACGGTATGCGGCGTCTGTTGCAGATTCTGAATGTGCTGGTAGAGCTTCTGTACGGCGGCGCCATCCTGCGACGCCCAGTTCTGCGGCGTCGTCGTGGGGCTGGTCATTGTCACCTGTAGACTGTCCGGCTGCGAGCTCGACGCGGAGGTGGCGCAGCCCGACGCGAGTACGGCGAACAGGCCCAGCGTGAGCAGCGCGACGAACCAACGCCGGCGCTCATATCGTTGCTTCATACTTCTCAACGCTCCTCGTCGCGCGGAGCCCTCGGCCGAGCTCGCCCGCATCTCACGTCGTCGCGGCGTCTCATACTACGAGACATCGCCTGCTCTATTGACGCTGAGATGGCCGGGAACGTTCCACACCTGACACAGCCTACCGCGACTTCTTCGCCGGCACGCGCACCACCTGCATGCGCTGTGTCTCCGCCAGGTCGGCATCATGCTCCATGCTGTCGCGGAACATGCCAACTACCCGTTGCGCGTCCCCATAGTAGCGCAGCCGCCCGCCGTCAATCCACGCCGCGTGGTCACAGAGGTCAGCGATGCTATCCAGCGCGTGCGTCACGTAGAGAATAGTCGTGCCACGCTGGCGGAAGCGGCGCATACGTTCCATACATTTGCGCTGAAACGCTTCATCGCCGACGGAGAGCACCTCGTCAATGATGAGCACATCCGGGTCGGCCTCGGCCGCGACGGCGAACCCAAGCCGCGCGTGCATGCCGGAGGAATAGGTGCGCAAAGGCGATTCGATAAAGTTGGCCAGCTCGGAAAACTCGATGATGCTGTCAACTTTGCGCTCCATCTCAGCGTGCGAGAAGCCAAGCATCGCGCCGTTGAGGTAGATGTTCTCGCGTCCAGTCAGCTCCGGATGGAAGCCGGCGCCCAGCTCGATGATCGGCGCCATGCTGCCACGCACCCAGATTCTGCCCGTCGTCGGGCGCTGCACCTTCGCGATGCATTTGAGCAGTGTGCTCTTGCCGGCGCCGTTGCGTCCGACGAGCGCCACGGCCTCGCCACGCCGTATCTGCAGGTTGACCTTGCGCAGCGCCCAGAACTCGTTGTACTTGACGGTGCGGCGGGTGATCTGGCGGATCACCTGCTCTTTCATCGTCGAGATACGTTCGGTAGGCAGCCGGTAGCGCACGGAACACTCGGAGACCACGATCGCAAGCTCGCTGGTATCCACTGCCGGATAGGCCGTCTGGCTGGACTTAGAAGTGGTAAGCAAACTTGCCCTCCATCTGCGCGAAAAACAACCAGCCGATAATGAATGCCCCGATAGCTGATCCCGCGGCGCCTATCAACATGCCCGGATTCGAAAACTGGTTATAGATCACCGCATCCCTCGCGCTTTGGATGAACAGGAAGAGCGGATTATAGTTCTCTACCTGTTGTACCCACTTCGGCAAGATCGACGTCGGATAGAAGACCGGCGTGAGGTAGTTCAACACTGTGAGCAGCACTGTATAGATCTCGTACGTGTCGTTGAAGAACACCATCAGCGGCGCGACGATCAGCCCGACTCCAAACGAGAAGAGCGCCGTCTCGAGGCACGGCACAATGATAAACACCCACATAACCGTCGGTCTCACGCCGTTGATGAACGCCAAGGCGAAGAACGGGACGATGGAAAAGAGCAGGTTAATCAGGGCGCTGCCGATCGCGGAGGCGACGAAGACGCTCGGCGGCACATACATGCGCCGCAGGACACTGCCGTTCCCAGACAGATTTGACATGGCGGCCACGGATGCCTGCGCGAACAGAGTGAAGATTAGGATACCGCATAGAAGATAAACCGGATAGTGCGCCAACTGAAAGCGTCCGAAGAAGTTGGAAAAGACGATGACCAGCACACCCATCGTCAGCAGGGGACTGAGCATCACCCAGATGAACCCCAGCACGGACCGCTTGTAGCGCACCTTGAGGTCGCGCGCGACCAGATTACTGACCAGGAAACGGTACCGGATGAGCTCTCTGAACTCGAAGAGACTCTGCGATCGAATCGTGCCGGTATCGTAGACTGGCATGCTCGCGGATTGCACCGTGTTGTTCCCTCCCCACACCGTCTGCCGCATCGTGCTCCAGGTCATCTGACGCAGTACTGGCTTGCGACCTGCCACCACAGCGGAATCTATCATGAGCGCGCGGTTCTTGTCCATCAGGCTAGGACCGTTTGAGGGCTATTGCGCCCCTGGAACGCTCTACTCTCCGCGCCATCGCGCCCCGCGTTCAGGTTCCGCGCAACATGAGCATCGTGCCGACGGTTCGCAGGATAATCATCGTGTCCAGCACGAGCGACTGGTGGCGCACATAATACAGGTCGTACTGCAACTTCTTGAGGGCGTCCTCGGCGCTGGCGCCGTAGCGATAGCGCACCTGCGCCCAGCCGGTCAGCCCCGGTTTGACGGCCAGGCGCGTGCGATAGAAGGGAATCTCGAGCGCGAGCATCGTCACGAACTCCGGGCGCTCCGGGCGTGGGCCGACGACCGCCATCTCGCCACGCAGCACGTTGATGACCTGCGGAAGCTCATCCATGCGTGTCTTGCGCAGCAGCTTGCCCACGCGCGTCACTCGCGGATCGCGCACCCGCGCCCAGCGTGGCCCCGTGTTGCGTTCGGCGTCCATCACCATCGAGCGCAGCTTCACCACCGTAAACGGCCGGCCCGCCTGCCCCAGTCGTTTCTGCCGATAGAACACGGGTCCGGGCGAATCGAGTTTGATCGCCAGCGCGAGAAACGGCAGCAGCAGCGCGAAGACCAGCAGCCCGATGACGGCCAGTATCAGATCCAGCGCACGCTTCACTGCCTGATACAGCGCCGTGGGCAGTGAGTGGCCCTCGATGGGCAGTACGAGCGACCAGAGATGCGAGCCGACATGCTCGATGGGGATACGCCCCGTCACCTGCTCATAGAGCACCGGCATGGGAACGATGGATATTCCCTGCTCATAACACGTCATAACGCCCTGAAAAATGTCATCGGGCACTTCGTTGACGTAGGCCACGATCAACTCGTTGATGCCGAGCTTCCAGACGAGCGATGGTAGGTCGGCGCCAGTGCCCAGCGAGGTGTTGCCGCCGGTGAGGGCGAGGAAGTCGTGCTCGCTCGATACGACGCCGACCACCTCGTAGTCCGCGCTGGCCTCCTCGACGAGCGCGGCCTTGATCATCTCCGCGGACCGGCCGGCGCCGACGATCAGCGCACGTCTGCGGAATCCTGTCCAGCCGATGAGAAACAGCCGGCAGGCCCGCCACACGCCGGTGAACGCGAGTGACGCCACCGCGTAATAGACGATGAAGCGGCGGGGCAGCGAGCCGCGCGGCGAGAGAAAGAAGATACCGAGATAGATCAACAGTAGTTCCGCTGTCACCAGCGTGAGCCGCTTCAAGCTGCTGCTGAGCCGCGCCGCGACGCGCAGGTTGTAGTAGTCGTTGGCGTTGGCCAGCGCGAGCCAGAGCGTTGGCAGGATGATGAACCAGTGCCACTGCGGCTTGACGAACTCCGGATCGAAGGTGTGATGCGCGTGCTGCGCCCAGAGCCAGAGCGAAAGGACGATCGCCGCGACGCTCGCGACCAGATCGCCAAGCATCAGCAAGACCCGGCGCTCCGAGACGGGAAACCGTGGCCTGCGGCTGCGCCGGTGTTTCGCGTATGTTGTCGAGGATTTGTCCAAAGCGGCGTCAATCTCTATCGCGGTCGGCATCGTTGGCTTCCCCTGGGACGTCTGACCTACGTGAGCGATGGGTTTACAAGTGACGAAGGTGAGGGCGTCGCGCCGCGCTCCTTGCCAAACCAACCAAGCCAGAAGCCCACGCCCCACGCGATGTGCATCGTCAGGAACGCGAGCGCGATCCGCCCGACCGAAGGCAGCGAGCGCTGTGGCGCCGCGGCGATCGAGAACGTGGCGTTGCAGACGACGTACAGCGCCAGCAAGGCGGCCCAGAGTACGAGCGCAATGGGCAGGAAGGCCCACAGCGGGACGCCCACAGCGAGAAACACCACGAAGAGTGGCGCGACGGTCTGGCGCGGACGCAGCGAACCTGGATACTTCCTCAAAGTGCGTGTCTTGGCCACGCCGTAGGCTAGGTATTGCCGGGCAAGCGCGCCGAGTGTCTGTCGCCCGAAGTAGCGCGATGAGATGGCGGGCGAGAGGTAGATCCGCCCGCCCGCGCGCCGAATGCGATAGTTCAGCTCGTAGTCCTCATTAGGACTCAACCGCTCATCGTATCCGCCCACGCCCGCCAGGACCGCGCGCGGCCATGCGCCTAGATAGACCGTGTCCGTGTAGCACGCCTGCTCGCACACGTGGAACGCCGTAGGCACGGCGAAGCGAGAGCGCCCAGCGGCGGCGATGGCTCTGCCCATAGGAGTCTTGCCGACAGGACGCATCGGTCCCCCCACGACTTGCGCGGAGGTTGCGAGCAGTGTTTCGACACATCGGCGCACGTAATCCTTCGCGATGATCGTGTGCCCATCTATCCGAATGATGAACTCGCCGGTCGACTCGGGGATCAGTAGATTGAGGCCGGCGGACTGCACACGCAGTGGATTTGAGACGATCCGTATGCGCTCGGCGCCGGGGAGTGCGCGTACGATGCCAAGGGTGTCATCTTCGCTCGCGCCGTCCGCAAGCAGGATCTCCATGCGCTCGGCGGGATAGTCCTGCTCAAGGATGGCGCCGAGGCTCTCCGCGATGAACGCGGCCTCGTTGCGCACTGCCATGATGACGCTGACGAACGGCTCGCTCATCACACCGTTCTCCCCGCTCGCTCTCTGCGTAGGACGCCGCGTGCCAGTCCTACCATAAACGCAGTATGCTCCAATACAATGAGCGGATAAAAGCTCATAGCCCGAAGGAGTCCCGCCGTCCGTGCATGCGAAAGCGCGAGCCAGGGCGAGAGTGCGACGGCGGCGCCGTGGCGAACGAATTCGAGTCGAGTGGGGCGTCGTTGCTCCCAACCCGGAGACAGAATCGCGTTTCCGTAGCCGTAGCGGTACAGTTCCTTGGCCAAGCCCACCAGACTGGATGGGCTACCATAGTGCTTAACGGCGCCTCCTGGCGCCAGTAACAATGTATGTCCCGTTGCGATGAGTCGAAACGAGAGGTCCGCGTCCTCGCCCCATGCTCCTTCGCGCTCCGCGAAGCCGCCCACACTAAGCAGCGCCGCCCGGCGAAACGCGACATTCGCCGTGAGCAGGTAGTCCACCTTGCCCTTGCGGACGCGGTGCCGGAAGAAATTCGCGCTTTCCAGGTACAAGGGAATCCAACCCGTCGGCATGACATTGTGGATCGGCCCGCCGGCTCCGTCGGCGCATGCGCGTCCCAGCGCGCCGACCACGATCTCGAGCCAATCCGCGTCCGCCTCGCAGTCGGAGTCAATGAAGGCGACCACCTCGCCCCGCGCCGCCGCGATCCCCGCGTTGCGCGCGCTTGCCGGCCCGCCATTCGGCTTGCCGATGACGGTGAGCGCGCCGTCCCACTCGCGCCCAGCCGCCCGCGCGACCTCGGCGGTGTCGTCCGTCGAGCCGTCGTCCACGACGACGATCTCATACGCGCCGCGCGGGTACGTCTGCGTAAAGAGCGAGCGCAGACAGATCTGGATGTCGCGCGGCCGGTTGTAGACGGGAACGACGACGCTCACAAACGGCGTCGCCGTGGCGCTCGGCGCCGGCTCGCGCGTGGGATGCGTCATCGCGGTGGCCCCTGTGTTCCTCGGCGTTCCAGGTACGGCCTAGAGATCGCCGCTGCTCTTGTTGATTCTACCGTAGAGGCCCCAGGTTGCCAACACAAAGGCCAACACGCCCAGGCCAATGGCGAAGTGGGGAATGATCGTGATGCGGAAGTAAAAGTGTTCGAGGACGCCGAATACCACCAGCGCCACGGCCAACATCACCAACCCCAGGGATAGCGCATTGCTCATCGCCCGCCTCCTCACCACACTGCCGAAGGCCATCCACACAACGTCGTCTTCTCGCACGGTAGCAGAGCGGCCAGTGTCATGTAAACTAAATGGGATCAAAGTCCTTACCTCCCGTAGACCGCGCACCGGCTGGCGTATGATCGAAGTGGGCGTGGGACGCGGATCGCGGCTTCGGTTGCGTCTGCCGGTGATATTGTTGGATTTGTACCCTGAACTTGGAGAGCGCGCGTGCTTCGCATCCTCTACATCACCGATTCGCTCATGGCCGGGGGCATCGAGTCCCAACTGGTGGAGTTGGTCACGCGCCTGGATCGCGCGCGGTTCGAGCCCATAGTACTCAGTCTCTATGGTCCAACGGCGCGCGATCTACATTTTGCTCCGCAACTGCAAGCCGCGCATGTGCCTCTCGTGCTGCCCGATTTGGGCTGGTCCGCTGGAGATAAGGCACGTGGAATGGTTGCGATCATTCGCGCCGCTCGTATGTTTCGCCCACATCTGATTCAAGCTGAGGGTTATCATGCAAACTTGCTTGTGCGCCTTGCATGGCCGTTATTGCCGCGAACTTCTAGACTTATTGGCACCGTACGGGGAAAGAATTCGCCGAAACAGATGAGATATGAACGCCTGAGTTGGTGGATGTGTCGGAAAATCGTTACCAATGCCGCACACTTGAAGACTGATCTGCATCACCGTGGGCACGTGCCACTTGATCATATACTATGTGTTCCCAACGGTATTGACACCAATCTCTGGCGGCAGCCAGGCGACATCGGCGTGCGCGAACGTATCGCGCCGGATGCTCGTTTCGTCCTTCTGAGTTTGACGCGAATATCATTTGAGAAGAATGTGCACTGGATCGCACAAGCGCTTGGATTGCTCAAAAAAGCAGGTCGTTTGCCACAAGACATGAAGTTCATCATCGCGGGACCCATACAAGATATCCAAGCACAAAGAGCCCTTGATCGAGAAATTGAGACACATGAACTTGCCAATGATGTGGTTCAACTGCCTGCGACCCGAGACCCGGAGGCCTACTATTTCGCGTGCGATACTTCAGTATTGTTCTCGCCGGACGAGGGCCTGCCGAATGTTGCTCTGGAATCACTTGCCTCTGGACGGCCGGTGGTTATCTCGGCTGCCGCAAACACGGAAGGGATGATCACCGACGGCAAGACCGGCTGGATCGTTCCCACCGGCGATGTCGCGCGCCTGGCGGAGACGCTGGAGCGCGTGCTTGCGCTTTCACACGCGGAGCTCGCCGGCATGCGCCAGGCGTGCCTGGACCGCGCTGCTGAATACTCGGTGGACGCGCTTGTCCGGCGCTACACACGCCTCTATGAGAGCTGGGTCACGCCTTCCAGCGCGGCGCGCTCGCTCCAGGCGGCCAGCGTGCGCGAAAGTCCGTCGCGCGGCGTCACGCGCGGCTCATAGCCAATCACTGCTCGCGCGCTGAATACTCGCTATGCTGTCGCGGATATCCCCACGCGCGCCGTCAGCCCGCCGAGTCGCCCTATCAGCAGGTGTAGTCCACTTCGAGCGATTCATCTCTGGCCAGTCCATCCGCCGGCTTATAGGACGCGACGTGCGCGGACGGGGTGGTGAACCCTTTGAGGCCTACGACGGAGGCGCACGACGGGAGCGACACCTCGATATCCGTCGGCTTGGTCACTCCACCCTGTTTCTGCACGAGATCGGTGTAGTACCAGGCGTTGCCCGCATGCGTCGCGGCGTGGGGCACTGTAAAGTCCATCGTAACCGTGCCGGTCTGCCCGATATACACATCGAGGTAGCCGCCAGCGTCCTCACGCCCAAAGTCGTAAGGTGTGCCCTTGGATGTGCCGTTTTCCTGCCAACCGGACTGCGACGTAATGTTCGCGCCCGGCGGCACGTACACACGCAGATAGTCCACGTAGAGCAGTACCGGTCCGAACTGGTAGGCGTTGAGCCGATTGAATGGCGTGTCCGGCCAGCTATAGCTCATCACGAGATGATGGGTCGCCGTGCCGGAGGTGTCAATCTTTACCTGATCGGTGACGTTATAGATGATCTGATTGTTCGCCTTGTTGCCGTTGACGTTCGCGTCCACGATGAAAAGACTGTCGCCTTGCGGTGGCGCCTCGATGGTGGAGGCGACGTGGTAATGACTCAGCACCGCCTCGGCCGACGGCTTGCTCAGATAGATCTGGATGTCTTTGGAATGGAAGCTGTCTATCAGGAGCTTGCCGAACGCGCCGAACTTGCTCGTGAGCGCGGTTTTGGCCTGCGCCAGGAAGTGCTTGAAGAGATAGGCGGTGAAGCACTTGCGGTAGGACGAGCCGCAGATGGGATCTAACTTGTTGTCTGGGCCGCTCGTGCCGGCTCCCAACTGATGGTAGTGAATCTGCGTGACCAGGTTGTCCGCGGTGACGGTGACGGCGGGGGAGTACTCCGGCAGTGTGATAGATCCGGTCAGCGCGAGGGCCTTCTCGATCAGCCAGGGGGTAATGGCGATGACGCCCTGGAACTGCTGCGTGCCGCCTTCCCTGTAATACAAGTTCAAGCCGTTCTGCGCGCTGGTGGGGAAGTCGGCGTCGAGGTTGGAGTCGCGGTAGCCCCAGGAATAGAAGCCCGTGTACCAGCTATATTGCGGCGGGATAGGGATGTAGCCACCGCCATACTTGAAGTTGTTGTCGAGCAGGTCTACGTCCTGCATGTGGATGCCGGACATGCGACCGCCGCTGAGCGCCAGATAGCCGTAGTTGCCGAGGAAGCCGCCGCCGGGACGCAGCTCCGTCGAGTCCAGCACTTCGAGCATGTAGGTGGAGGGTTGGCCGACGCCGATCAGCGACGGCAGCGCCGTGATGATGGCGCGCGCGTCCTGTTCGCCCTGGATGATCTTCGGCATGTTCGTGCGCACGGTCGTCAACAGCTTGCCCAGGCGCGGGTCCAGCCCCGAGGCGGCCGGAGGCAGCGCCTGCACACGGCTCACAATCGAGCTGAAATGGCTGTCTATGATCGCGAAGTAGGTGTTGATGTTGACCATATCCGCTGGTGTCACGCCGGAGCCGCCGGAGTTCAGCGGGTCTTTCAGGCGCGAGCTGAGGATAGT
>DATEGV010000211.1:0-5084 GCA_035279925.1 Ktedonobacterales bacterium
GGGCTTCACCGAAGATGAAGCAGTCCGCCTGATACACGTCTCGGACCGGCTGAAGACCTCACGCGAGGCGCGCGAAGCGGAGGCGGTCCTGCGCCGGCTGCGCTTCACCCGCTGGTTGATCCAGCAGGGGATGCTAGACGAGTTCTCCGCGTAGTCGCCCAAACGCTTGTGCGAAACGCCACCGACGCCGTTCTCCAGTCAGTTGGAGAGCGGCGTCCGCGTATGCGCGACCAGGCGTGGTGAGACGTCAGGCGCTCACCCGCACGAGCGCCATCCGCGCCTCCGCGCGCGCCAGCACGGCCGCCGAGACGCCCGCCGGCTGAATCTTGCCGACGTACCCGGACCGCAGCTTCGAGCCCTCGCGCCAGTAGGCGTACCAGTACGGCCCGTGACCCAGGCCGCGCTTGCAGGTGCCACATGTCGGCTTGCCACATTTGCGGAACTGCAACTGATACGTAATGTGCAGGTCCGTCGGTAACTTCGCCATCTCCCTACCTCCCCAACCCAACGTCCAACGTGATGGCCCCGGGCGGCGTCATCCGCGCCCTCCGCTTGATACTGAAACGAGCGTCCTTTGTCCAGCCGCGCCGCCATAGGACCATTAGCAATCGTTCCTTTTTGGCGTCACGCGGTCGCGGTCTCCTTGTGTCTCCATCTACCATACGAACCAGGCGTGTGAATCGTCGCGCACAGTCGCCCAAACGGGCGCAGACGGGACTTCTTGGCGACCGGTAATGAGACTATTTCCGCCTGGGCGCACGCCGTTTGTGGAGGCGATGTGGCCACCAATGGAACAGCGCCGTAGACTGGATGAGGTCTGGCCGCGCCCGGAGCGCGACGCCATCTAGCTCAACGGAGAACCAGGAGATCGAGCCAGTTGGTTCTGCTTTCCTTGTTCCCCGTGCTTTGCGCCAGTGTCACAGCACGGCGCAGACGTTCCTTCCCACGGAGGAACTCGTCCTCGGTGAGGCTGCGCATGGTGGTGTCGGCGCGGCGAAACGTGTCCACCTGGCCAAGGAAGTCGGCGAGGCTGGTTGGGTACGTCTCGCGAACTTGCTCAAGCGCTTCCTGGTGGAATCCCGCGGCGGCGAAGGCCTCGCACGTCTCTTCGACCGACGGATAGGTGCTGATCATCCGAGCAGTCTCAGGAAACCATCGGACGAGTTCGACGCGCTCGCATCTCCCAGGGAAGCCCTGGCGAATGAGGACGGGAGCGCCGGGTCGGAGGATGCGACGGATCTCCCGCGCGGCGATCGTGAGGTCAGGAACGTGATGAATCACCAGGGAAAGCCATGCGGCGTCCGCGGATGCGTCCGGCAGCGGCAAGGCGCTGGCGCTGCCTTCGAAGACCTGGATGCGCGGCAGTCGCGGAATCTGATCCCGCATCGCGGCCGACGGCTCAACGGCGAGCACGGCGACATCGAACCAGTCGCTAAAGGCGGCGGAGAACGCGCCGGTTCCCGCGCCGATGTCCACTAACGTCATGCCCGGCGAGGCATGTAGGTGGCGGTCTATCGCATCGCGCCACTCCGTGAGCCCGTCCCGTGGAATCTCACGGACCGCCTTGAAGGCCGCGGCGGTCTGTTCGTCGTAGCGGATTCTGGCCATTTCGTTCTTCCTCGCTCTCATCTGGAACCGCGCGTCACGGTGGAAGCCACGACACCACGCGCCCGCGGGCGGCCACGCGCGAATGTCATGCCGGAGGCGCTTGGGAGGGCGCCGGACAGCGCGCCGGCTGCCAGGCGCATGACAACACTGTTCGTTGTATCATAGCATTCTTGCCGTGGGGCCACGGGCAGTTCCGAAAGGCGATGCGGCCAGCGCCGGGGGTATACTCGAGTTCATCCGCTTATCCAATACCAGGTCCGTCTCGGTGTTGGAGTAATGGTTCTCACCCCCCTGACCCCGCCGCTGCGCTCTGGCGCCAACACGTGAAACGGACATGGTACATGCCACCACCAGTCACTCCACCCACAGCGCCCGCCCGGTGTTCGGCCCGCGTATGGTAGAGTCGCGGCGGCCGGCATGGTACAATAGGCTCCGTCCCACGCGCTGTTGCGGGATCGGTCGCCCGTCATGGAGAGAGGACGCGCATGTCCCACGATGTCGCCTTCGATCTGCTAGTCATCTCGCGCCACGCCGCGCCGCCCGCTCCCGCTGAGGTCAGCCGCGCTTTCGCCTCCGCCGGACTTGGCGTCGCCGACTACACCCCCGCCACGACGCCGGCCACCCCCAGCGCAGAGAAGGTTGAGCGCATCCGTGTGGGCGCCCACGTCTGCACACTCCCAGGCGGCTCCGGCAGCGCGCGCATCGTGACCTGGCAATACATGCAGGCCGTCACCGATGGCATGGGCGACGCGACCTTCGCCACACTGACGCGCGCCGCTGACGCCGACACCACAAGTCTCTTGCGCACAGGGACCGTCTCCTGCAACCTGCGCGTCACCACCCATGAGGACGCCGTGGTGGAGGCGCTCGGCTGGGCGCAGGCTGCCACTGGCGTTCTGCTGGAGGTGACGCAAGGCGTCGTGCTGGACCTCGGCGCGCAACGCTGCTACGGCCGGGCGGAGGCCGCGCGCATGGCGTCGGGCGATCCGCTGGCGCACATCGCGTTCCACGACGAGCCGTGGGAGGTGGAGACGCGCTGGCTGCACACGCACGGCCTGCAAAAGTTCGGACGCCCGGAGATTGAGGTGGTGGCCGCGCCGGTGGCGCTCGTCACTGAGGCCACGGCCTTGCTCCGCGATGTGGCCCTGAATCTCACGGCGGGCGAGCGGCTCGCGGCGGGCGATGAGATCGAGCTTGACGACGCGGGGAAGATGCTTGCGGTGAGCGCGCAGCCGGACGCCGATCATCAGGCGCCCTTTGGCCGTCTGCGGCTGGTGGACGCGCCATTGCCGGGTGAGCGTAACGGCCAGCGTCTCGCGCGGGTGCTGCGAGGGACGGCGTTGGCGGAGGCCCGACGGCGATTGGACGCGGATGACCGCGCCGGCGCGCTGGAGGCCATCGAGCGTGTGCTCACCGACGACCCTGACGACGCCAGCGCCCTCGCCCTAAAGGCGCGGATCGCGTTGCGGGGCGGCGAGGCGATCGAGGCGCTTGAACTTGGTGAGTTCATGCGGCTGCGCGCGCCGGAGGACTATCGCGGCCCGCTGACGATGGGCGTGGCGCTGGCGACGCTTGGACGCTATCGGGAGGCGCTGCACGCGCTTGACGAGGCCATCGAGATCGAGCCGGAGGCGGCGGACGCCTTCGCCGAACGCGCCGATGTTCACGAGCGCCTGGGCCATGAGCAGCTTGCCTCGGTGGATCGCGCGCACGCCAGCTACCTCGCTGGATGAGGCGCAGAAATCGCCTCCAAGCCCCATGATTTCAGGCGTGAGAGTGGTTTATGCGCATGCCCGCTCACGTTTGACACCGGCGACGCCGACGTGTACACTACGAGTATGGGGCCATGCGCTCGCCCGTCGCGCTCAGTGTTATGGTAAGGCACGGATGCGGACGGCCACCATGTCCACATGCAAGCGGGCGGTTCATCGAACACGCGGCGAAGCTATTCGAGAAACCGAGCAGAGGTCACCAACGTGCCAGAGCTTCAATCTATCGGCCATGCGGCGCATGAGCATCTCGCCGCGAAGCACGCGGCCAGAGAGCGCGCCCTTCCAAAGTCGCGGGCGGCCATCCGTCTCTGCGCCAACTCGATCCGCGCCGCGCACCGCGACGAGTTCGACACCACCACGCGCCTGCTGAATGAGGCCGGCACACTGCTGCGCGAGATGTCGAATGACCTGCGCCACCACCAGGACATCTTCCACGCTGGCTTCGTCGCCGACGCGCAGAAGGAGTACGCCGAGGCGGCGCTCACCTGCGCGCTCATCAAGCGTGAGACGCTGCCCAGCTCCGACGATCTGGGCATCGAGTGGGCGCCGTACCTGAACGGGCTCGGCGAATCCATCGGCGAACTGCGCCGCTACATCCTCGACCGCATGCGCCTGGGCAAGCTCGACGCCTGCGAGCTGCTGCTGGCCGACATGGACGAGATCTACGCTCTCCTCATCACGCTGGATTTCCCGGACGCTATCACCGGCAACTTGCGCCGCACCACTGACTCCGCGCGCGGCATCCTCGAAAAGACGCGCGGCGACCTCACCATCGGCGTCAGTCAGGCGCGCCTGAATGACGTGATGGAGCGCGTGCAGGAGCGCCTGGACCGTCTGACACAGTTCTAGCGACTACCCCTTTCCCATCCCAGATATCTCTGCCATTGACAGCACGTGCGCTATAATGAGGCGACGACGGCGGAGACTTGTGGCGAAGGTGTGAGGTGGCCTGTGGCTGAGCAGAACGATCCCCCAGCGAGTTCCGAGCAGACGTCGGAGTCGCCCTCAGACAGTACAGCCGCCACCGGCGAGGCCGGGCCGCTCTTCGCGCGTGTCGCCCGTGTCCACAGCTACCTCGACCTGATGTCGGACGAGGCCGAGGAGACGTCGTCGAAGCGGGGTCGCGGGCGTCTGGTGATCGCGGCGGTCTGCGCCGTGTTGCTGGTCGCGATCGTTAGCGCCGTCGTGCTGCTCGGAGGCTCCGCCCACAACAGCAAACCGCCTCTCACCAGCGGGACAGCTACCGCGCCGAGCGGTCCGCTCAGCGCCACGGTTCCAGAGGGAATGCCGAGCCACTTCGCGTTTGGCCTGATGAGCGCGCCGGGCGACATCGCGCTGATGAACGATATGCGCGCGCGGAACGGAACCGCGTGGGACCTCCGCTACGTGGCGCTGACGGGAGGCGTCACCGGCGGCCATGGGTGGGAGACGCAAGGCAGTCCCGCCGGCGCCTACGCCCTCGCCTACGCCGATGACAGCAGCGCGAACCGCTACACGCCCGCCTTCGCGTATGAGGAGCTGGCGCAGACGGCGGGGGCGTGCAAGGGCTGCGACGCGCGCCAGGCTGATCTGCGCAACCTGAACGATCCGGCGATCATGGCGGCGTACTTCGCCAACTGGCGACTGCTGATGCAGCGGCTCGGCGCGTTCGGCCGGCCGGCGCTGGTAATCGTCGAACCGGGAATGTGGGGCTTTTTGCAGCAG
>DATEGV010000212.1:0-6343 GCA_035279925.1 Ktedonobacterales bacterium
TCATAGAGGCTAGCGACACGTCGTCGCTTGTTGGGGAATCCAGAACACAACGAGGAGGCTTGACACGTTGGGCAACAAGAAAGTGCGCGCGGCCATCATTGGGGTGGGCAACTGCGCGTCGTCCCTGGTGCAGGGAGTTGAGTATTACAAGAACGCCGCCGAAGATGATTCCATCCCCGGGCTGATGCACATCAACCTGGGCGGCTATCACATCAGCGACATCGAGTTCTCCGCCGCGATTGACATTGACGCGGAGAAGGTGGGCAAAGACCTGAGCGAGGCGATCTTCTCGGGTCAGAACAACACCTATAAGTTCAGCGATGTCCCTCACAAGGGCGTGCCGGTCGTGCGCGGCATGACACATGACGGCCTGGGCAAATATCTCTCCCAGGTCATCACCAAGGCGCCCGGATCCACCGCCGACATCGTCAGCGTCCTGCGCGACACCGGCACCGATGTCGTCATCAACTATCTCCCCGTCGGCAGCGAGACGGCGACCAAGTGGTACGTCGAGCAGGTGCTGCAAGCCGGCTGCGGCTTCGTCAACTGCATTCCCGTCTTCATCGGCCGCGAGCAGTACTGGCGCGAGCGGTTCGAGGCGGAGCGGCTGCCGATCGTCGGCGACGACATCAAGAGCCAGGTCGGCGCGACCATCGTTCACCGCCAGCTCGCGCGCTTGTTCCAGGATCGCGGCGTCAAGCTTGAGCATACCTACCAGCTCAACGTCGGCGGCAACACCGACTTCTTCAACATGCTCGAGCGCGACCGCCTGGAGTCCAAGAAGATCTCCAAGACCAACGCCGTCATCAGCCAGCTCGACTATGACATGGGCGAAAAGAACGTCCACGTCGGCCCCAGCGACTATGTGCCGTGGCTGACTGACCGCAAGTTCGCCTTCATCCGCCTGGAGGGCCGCACCTTCGGCGATGTGCCGCTGAATCTCGAGCTGAAGCTTGAGGTGTGGGATTCGCCGAACTCCGCCGGCGTCGTGATTGACGCGCTACGCTGCGCCAAGCTGGCGAAGGACGCGGGCATCGGCGGCGCGCTGCTTGGCCCCTCGGCCTACTTCATGAAGTCGCCGGCGATTCAGTACACCGACGAGCAGGCCCGGCTGATGACCGAGGAGTTCATCCGCGAGTTCAGCCAGTCCAGCCACGAAGCCGCGAAGCCGACGACCAACGGCCACCACACGGAGCCGATCCCCGCCGAGTCGCTCTCCGAGGCGAACTAAGCGGGTAAACCGACCCCCCGACCTCCTTCCCACCCACGCGGGAGGGGGGTTGGAAGGTAGAGCATAGGAACGCGAGAGGGAGATCGCGCTCCCACCCCTACGGAGGACGGCATGGCCTACGGGAAGTCGCGGCTGGCGAAGTGGCTGATCTACACGATGGCCCGGTTTGCCAGTTGGCTCTCTGGGAAGGTTCCCCGCCGCGTGCGCATCGCCGTCGGTGGCGCGGTGACGCTGCTCGTCTACTACGCCTGGGCGAGCAAGCGCAAAGCCACCATCGAGAACATGGCGGTGGTGCTGGACACGACGCCGGCGGATCCTCGCGCCGCCAAGCTCGCGCGCGACTCCTGGCGCGATTTCGGGCGCTATCTCTCCGATTTTTTCTGGTTGCCGAACTCGACCAAAGAGCGCATCTACCGGCGCACCCGCGATATGAGCCCCGCGCCGGGAACGTTCGCTATTCTGGATGAGGCGCTGGCCAGAGGCAAAGGCGTGCTGCTGATCTCGGCGCACTTCGGCGCCTACGATGTGGCCGGCGTCTACGTCGCCAACCACTGCCCCATCTCGATCATCGTGGAGACGTTCCCCGATCCGCGCATGGACGACCTCGTCCAGGAACAGCGTCGCGGCCTGGGGATGGAGGTCATCCGCATCGAGAAGACGCCGCGCAAAATCCTGCGCGAGCTGCAAGCCAACGGCGTCGTCGCCGTCACGCTGGACCGGCCGGTCTCCCCGGAGGAGGGCGTGCCGATCACGTTTTTCGGCAGGCGCTGCTATGTCCCCGGCGGCATCGCGCAGCTTGCCCTCAAGACAGGCGCGGCCATCGTCGCGGGCGGTTGCTGGTACGACGAGGCGTTCACGGACGCCTATTACGTCGGCGCGGGACCGATCATCTACCCGGAGCCGACGGGCGACAAGCGCGGTGACACGATCCGACTGATGCAGCAGATGTACGACGCGCTGGAGATCTACATTCGCCGCCGCCCGTCGCAGTGGGCGATGTTCCGTCCCTTCTGGCCGGACTGGCCGGAGCTTGCGTCGTCCACAAGCGAGGAGACGCGCGGAGAACTGGCGGCCAGCGGCGACGCGCGGGGGAGCGTGGATGGCTAGATACTGGCTCTTCCGACTCGCCGCCGCCATCGTACCGCGCGTTCCCATGCGGATCGCCCGGCTGGTGGCCATCGCGCTCGGGACGCTGCTGTGGGCGGTGGCCGGCGAGATGCGCCGCCGAGCGATCCGCAATCTGCGCCATATCCCGTCGCTGGCCGAGCATCCTGACCGGCTGCACGCCGCGAGCCGGGGTGTCTTCCAGCGCATGACGCTGAACTACCTCGACTTCTTTCGCGGGCGCATGCAGACCGATGAGGAGATCAAGCGCGGCTGGACCATTGATGGTCTGGATGAGTTGGAGCAGGCGCTGGCGCTGGGCCGGGGCGTGATCATCGTTTCGGGCCACTTTGGCAACTGGGAGTTCGCCGCTTCACGCATGAGCCTGATCGCGGGCAGCGCCGTCACCCCCGCCGAGCACATGCGGCCAGAGCGGCTCTTCGAGCTGTTCTGCGCGCTGCGTAACCATCATGGTCTGCGCATCGTAGCGGGGGATAGCCGCGACTCACTCCGCGAGATCCTCGGCGTGCTCAAGCAGGGCGGCATCGTGCTGATTCTGTCCGACCGCTATGTTATGGGCGCCAGCGCGCAGGCGTCGTTCTTCGGCGAACCGGCGAAACTGCCGACGAGCCCCTATACGTTGGCGCTGCGTGGGGATGTGCCGCTGATGGCGGCCTTCACCTGGAGCGAGGGGCCGGACCGCTCACACGGCCTCTTCGTGCCGCTGCGGATCAACGACGCGCGTGAGCAGGCGTCGCCCGCGGGCGGTCCGGCGACCGCGACGCGCGCTCGGAGCGGCGCGCTGGTCGAGGAGCTGCAAGCGCGCTTTCTGCGCACATTGGAGTCAGTGATCGCCGCGCATCCAGAGCAGTGGGTATCGGCGCTCATGTCCGTATGGGAGTCGAAGTAGGGGAGACGGACGGTTGTGGACACGGTGAAGCGCCTGTCATACAATGAACTGACCGAGCGCGTCACAGTCCGCGTATCTCCCTTGAGAGGCGTGTATTCCCGTGAACCACAGTGGTCGCGGGCAGAGAGAATGGACGCGGACGACGTGAAGATAGGCGCCAAGACCGGTCAACGAGGAACGCTGAAACCGCGAACAGAAAGCGATGGCATGGACTTTTCATCGGACACGGCGTACGGACTCGCCGACCTGCACATGCACACGAACTATAGCGACGGAACCGGATCGGTGGAAGAGGTGCTGGCCTTTGCGCAACAGCACACCGCCCTCGATGTGATCGCCATAACCGACCACGACACGATTGAGGGCGCGCTGCGGGCGCGCGATCTCGTGGCGAAGGGCAAGTATCGGTTCGAGGTGATCGTCGGCGAAGAGATCAGCACCCGCGAGGGGCATCTGCTTGCACTTTATCTGCACAAGCCCATTGCGCCAAATCAGAGTATCGAGCGTAGTATTGAACTGATCCGCGAACAGGGCGGCGTCGCGATTGTCGCGCATCCCTTCAATCGCGTCTTCCGACACAGCGTGCAACGGTCCGTCATGAACCGGCTGTTGCGCCAGCCGGAGCTGCACCCGGACGGCATCGAGACGCTCAACGGCAGTTTCGCGGGGATCGGGTCGTCACAGTTGGCGATGTCCCTTGCGCGCAACGTGTATCATTGGGCGGAGACCGGTGGCAGCGACGCGCATACGCCGACGGCGGTGGGATGCGCGCGGACCGTCTTCGCGGGGAACTCCGCCGCTGAGGTGCGCGGGGCCATTGAGCGCAGGGAAACCGCGCCGCTGGGCGCGTTCTGGCAGCCGCGCGAGTACGTTGCCTTCGTGTCTCACCGGATGCGGCATGGCGGTGGCGCGACACACGATCTACTCACCGTCAAGCCGGCGCGAGCCAGCTTCGGGGTGTGGGCGCAACGCCGACTGGCCAGCCGCGAGCGAAGCGCGTAACACACCGCACTGAGACGTGGGCGGGAGAGGCAGGTCACCATGGACGAAGGGCGCGGGCCCAGGCGGGCGCTGTGAAGATTGGGTTAGTGTCGCCATACGACTGGAGCTATCCCGGCGGTGTCCAGCAGCACATCGCGCACCTCGCCACGGAGCTCCGCGCGCGGGGGCACACGGTTCGCATCCTGACGCCCGCCACCGGCCCACGCGCCCGCCAGGTGGAGTACGGCCTCTACCGGCTCGGCTGGGCCGCCCCACTGCGGGTGAATGGCTCCGTCGCGCGGGTGGCCGTCGCGCCCGATCTGAAGGGCAAGATTCGCAATCTGCTGGTGCGTGAGCAGTTCGACGTGCTGCACCTGCATGAGCCGCTGGCCTCGGCGCTGCCGCTCACGATGCTGCATCTGGCCGGCGTCTCCGGCGCGATCAACGTCGGCACGTTCCACGCCTACGCGCGCCACGGTCTCACCTCGACCTGCGAGTGGGCGTATGTCTCGGCGAAGCCGTTCCTGGGCCGCTACAGCAAGCGCCTGCACGGGCGTATCGCCGTCTCGCAGCCCGCGCTCGAATTCGTCTCGCGCTTCTTTCCCGGCGACTACCGCGTGATTCCGAACGGCGTGGACGTGGACCGCTTCCACCCGGACGCGCCGCCCCTGGCGCGGTACATGGATGGCAAACTGAATATTCTTTATCTGGGCCGGCTGGAGGCGCGCAAAGGCGCGAAGTTCTTGTTGCGCGCCATCCCCATGATCCGCGAGCACTACCCCAATACGCGCTTCATCTTCGCCAGCGACGGCCCCCTGCGTGAGGGGTTCATGCGTCTGGTGGCGGAGGCCGGATGGCGCGATGTCGAGTTCCCTGGGCGGGTGGCGTCGGAGGACCTGCCTTCGCTGTACACGTCGGCGCATGTCTATTGCGCGCCCAACACGGGCGGCGAGAGCCAGGGCATCGTGCTGCTGGAGGCGCTGGCGACGGGCCGGGCGGTGGTCGCGTCGGACATACCGGGGTTCCGCACGGTCATCCAGCCCAACCGCAACGGGCTGCTGGTGCCCCCGAAGAAACATGAGCCGCTCGCCTGGGCAATCTGCCACCTGCTCGAAAATGAGTCCGAGCGGGCGCGTTTGGGAGCGGCGGGGCGCCTGCGCGCGGACGAATTCAGTTGGCGTCATGTCGGCGCGCGGGTGGAAGATTACTATCTCGATTTGCGCGCGCAGTATGCGCTGCCCACGCGGCCGCTGCTCGCCCCGCCCGCCGCGACGCTCTCACTCGTGGAATAGGCGCCGCTTGTACAACCATTCAGGCGCCATGCGCGGCTTTTGGTGAAGTCGTTTCGATATAGTACAATAGATGGAAGTGGATTGAGGAGCAGCCATGTTCGGGCCCGGTCTGCAGCAATCGGCGCGACGCATCGCCGAAAAGATCGTGCGGCCACTCGCCGCGCTCGGACTGACGCCGAACATGGCAACGTTCCTCGGTCTGCTGCTCAATAGTGCGGCGGCGGTGATTCTCGCCACGGTCAATCTGCGTATCGGCGGCGTGATGCTGCTGTTTGCCGGCGCGTTTGACATGGTGGATGGGGCGTTGGCCCGCGTGCGGAATCAAAAGACGACGTTCGGCGCGTTCTTTGACTCCACGCTCGACCGCTTGTCAGAAGGTATTGTCTTACTCGGCGTGATTGTCTACGCGCTGAGGCAAACGCACCCGCTGCCGCACACAATCTGGCTTGTGTCTCTGACCTACGTCGCCGGGCTGGGCTCCCTGATGGTGAGCTATACCCGCGCCCGCGCTGAGGGTCTGGGGCTCGAGTGCAAAAGCGGACTCATGGCGCGGCCGGAGCGTGTGCTCCTGCTGGCCGCGGGTCTGATTCTTGGGGGAGCGTCGTGGCTCCTGTGGACGATCGCGATACTCGCGGTGACGAGCACATTCACGTCGGTCCAGCGCATCTTCGTCGTCTGGCGCACGCTTGCGAAAGCGCAGCCCACGCCCGCGAATACAACGGCGCGCACGTCGCCTCTGGGTGATGGCGCCGGCGCGGCGAATGGGCGAAGCGCGGACAGCGCCGCCAACAACGACGAGCAGCGCGACCAGGCGCGGTCACAGCG
>DATEGV010000213.1:0-3208 GCA_035279925.1 Ktedonobacterales bacterium
ATTGCCCTCGCGGGACTCTACGTAGGCATCCATCATTCGCCGCTCCTTTCGTCGTCTGAATACCGGCATTGTACCATACGGCCCCTTATCTCTTCCGTGCGCGTTGCGGTTTGACGAAGTGGCTATCGCAGCACAATGCGCAGAACAAGAACCACCGACAACGCGGCGAGCAACAGCCAGATCCCGATGATGACGCCCGCCGCGACCCAATTCGTTGGTCTGCCTTCGCGCGATATGTCTTTCGCGTGTTCGCGGCACTCGGCCATAACCTCGGGCGGGATCATGCGCAGGGCGAGCACGATGCCCAGCGGAACGAGGATGAGGTCATCCAATAACCCAAGCACGGGGATGAAGTCGGGGATGAGGTCAATTGGACTGATCGCGTAGGCGACGACGCCCGCCGCGAACAGCCGCGCATACCACGGCACGCGCGGATCCCGATATGCCAGGTAGAGCGCATAGAGTTCCGCTTTGAGGCGACGTGCGCGCTTCTTGAGTCCGTCCAGCATGCTCTGTCTCCCTAGTTGACTCCTGCTCTACAAGTATCTCACAATCCCCGCTGGCGCTCTGCCCATACCCAGGCAGCCGTGGTATGCTGGCGACGAGAACGTAACGGCCAATTTCGTGCCAAAGAAGGTGAGGCGATAGAGCGATGGACGAGGTGATGCTTCACGGCGGACTCTTGATAGCGAAGATGCTCAAGCAGGAGGGCGTCGAGGTCGTCTTTACCCTCAGCGGCGGCCATATCGCCGCGATCTACGATGGTTGCGTGCGCGAGGGTATCCGCGTGATGGATACGCGCCACGAGCAGGTCGCGGTACACGCTGCCGAGGGCTGGGCGAAGGTGACGCGCACGCCGGGCGTCGCGCTGCTGACGGCGGGGCCAGGTGTCACCGATGGCGTGACCGGCATCGCAAACGCCTATCTCGCGGGCAGCCCGGTGCTGGTCTTTGGTGGCGCGGCTCCCGTCTCCCACTGGGACCAGGGCGCGCTTCAAGAGTTGCGCCACGTGGAGTTGGTCCGTCCGATTACCAAGTGGGCGCGCACCGCTGTCCAGACGAACCGGCTCGCCGAGTATACCGCGATGGCGTTCCGCGAGGCGACGGCGGAGCGGCCCGGCCCGGTCTTCCTCGAATGCCCTATGGATGTGCTCAACAACTTCGTTCAGACCGCGGACTGCCGCATTCCCAGCCCCGGCTATCGCACCGAGGGCCATCCACAGGGCGATCCGGCGCTGGTCGAACAGGCGGCGGCGCTGCTGGCGAAGGCTGAGCGCCCAGTCATCTTCGCGGGTACCACCGTCTGGTGGGATGACGCCGCCGAGTCGCTACGGACGCTGGCCGAACAGCTTCAGGCGCCCGTCTTCCTCAATGGCAGCGGGCGGGGTAGCCTGCCGCCGGACCATCCGCTCTTCTTCTCCTATGCCCGCCGCGCCGCGCTGAGCAACGCCGATCTGCTGCTGGTCGTCGGCACGAAGCTGGACTTCCGCCTGAACTATGGGCAGCCGCCGCTCATTCCCGCCGAGGCGAAGGTGATCTGGCTCGACCGGCTCGAAAGCGAGATTGGCGTCAACCGCAGCGCCGCTGTGGGCATCGCGGGGAATGTCGCGGCGACGCTTGGGCAACTGAGCGCGGCGCTCGGCAAATCCGGCGAGGTGGCCAAAACCAAAGCATGGCTGCGCACGCTAAGAGAGCAGGAGGAGAAAGCGCGGTCGGCTGAGGAGGCGCTGATGGCCTCGGATTCCGCGCCAATTCATCCGCTGCGTCTCTGCCGCGACCTGCGCGACGCGCTCGACCGCGATGCCTACGTGATCGGCGACGGCGGCGATATCGTCAGCTACGGCGCGCGTGTCATCAACGCCTGGGAGCCGGGCCACTGGCTCGACGCTGGCCCGATGGGTACGCTCGGCGCGGGAACGGGCTTCGCTATCGCGGCGAAGGTCGCCCGACCCGATAAGCAGGTGGCTATCCTCTTTGGCGACGGCGCGTTCGGCCTCAATGGCATGGAGTTTGAGACGATGGTGCGCCACAATCTTCCAGTTGTCGCGGTCATCGGCAACGATGGCCAATGGGCGCAGATCAAGCATCCGCAGAAGGCGATGCTCGGCCACAGCACCGCCGCCGACCTCGCGCCCGGCACGCGCTACGATAAGATGGTGGAGGCGTTTGGCGGCCACGGCGAGCTGGTGACGGAGCCAGACCAGATACGCCCCGCCATCGAGCGCGCCTTCGCCTCGGGTAAGCCCGCCTGCGTCAACGTGCTTACCGATCCCACCGTCGTCTATGGCCGCTCCACCCAGGCCGCCGTCTAGAGCCTGCTACAGACTTGGCCTTATGCGCTCGTGTGCGCTGGAGCGCACGAGGGCGAGCGACCATTGCGGGCCTTGCGCAAGGCATGACGCCGCTGGCTGATGGCTGATGCCGGAGGAGCGGTGCGGGTGAGGGCCTGATATCGTCCAAGGAGAGGACATGGCACATGGATCAGAACATGGACCAGAACACGAATCCGAACACGAATGAGAACGCCTGGCTGGCCGAGCGCTTCGAGGCCAATCGCTCCCACTTGCGCGGCGTCGCCTACCGCATGCTTGGCTCACTATCGGATGCGGACGACGCCGTCCAGGAAGCGTGGATTCGCCTCAGCCGCACCGACGCGGGCGCTATTAGCAATCTCCAGGCCTGGTTGACGACAGTCGTTGGGCGGGTCTGTCTCAACATGTTGCGGTCGCGCACGACGCGACGCGAAGAGTCCCTGGATACCCACGTCCCGGATTTCATCGTGAGCCCTGAGGAGGGAATTAACCCCGAGCAGGAAGCCTTGCTCGGTGACTCCGTCGGGCTAGCAATGCTCGTGGTCCTCGATTCCCTCACGCCCACCGAACGGGTTGCCTTCGTGCTGCACGATATCTTCGCCGTGCCGTTCGACGAGATCGCAACGGTCATCGGCAGAACGCCGACGGCGGCCCGGCAGTTAGCGAGCCGCGCTCGTCGCCAGGTTCAGGGCGTACCCGTACCCGACGTTGGCCTTGATGGCCAGTGGGCCGTCGCCGATGCCTTCCTTGCCGCTGCGCGCGCCGGTGATTTTGGGGCGCTGCTCGCTGTCCTCGATCCAGACATCGTGCTGCGCTCCGATGGCGGGATGACGCGACCGAATCTGAACTCCCTTGTGTCTGGCGCACAAACCGTCGCCGAGCAAGCGATGACCTTCC